>NZ_JADPJQ010000127.1:158701-182652 GCF_023073515.1 Bradyrhizobium sp. 17
TTCGGACCGGTGCTCGTGGTGGCCCGGGCCAAGTCTTATGACGAGGCGGCCGACATGATCAACCAGCACGAGTTCGGCAACGGCACCGCAATCTTTACCAGGGATGGCGATGCGGCGCGTGAGTTTGCGCATCAGATCCAGGTCGGCATGGTGGGCATCAACGTACCGATCCCGGTGCCGATGGCATTCCATTCGTTCGGCGGATGGAAAGCCTCTCTGTTCGGCGACCATCACATGCATGGCCCCGAGGGCGTTCGCTTTTATACCAAGCTGAAAACGATCACGACCCGTTGGCCGACCGGCATCCGGGCCGGCGCCGAGTTCGTGATGCCGACGATGTCCTGATCTTCTCCGAATGGAAGGCCGTGGCAGCTCCACGGCCTTCTCAACCCGCCAGTTGGCCCGGCCCCCCAAATGGTGAACTCTGGCAGTCGCGCCAGAGAGCTGAATTCGGCCGATCAATCCGTGAATATCGCCCTAGAATCTCGGGCCGCGATCAGATTGGCCCTGTCGATCTCCATCGGCCGCTCGAGGCTGTCATGCTCGCTCTCCTCAGCTCCATCGGGGCACTGGGAACGCTCACCTCTCGGCCAAGCTCCCGTGGTGAGCGCCCTCGGAGAATATTCGACCACCTCTCCGATGAGAGGGATCGCCGCAGCGCGCACTCTCCGGCCGGCCGTGACATGAAGCCGCCAGGCGCGCTCGGCGCCCTTGAAGCCCTGAATCGGCGGATCATTCCAGAGCAACTCGATCGTCCCGTGCAGGATTAGGACATCGCCGACGACAAAGTCGACAAAAAGCAGTCCCGCCCTGGGATTGGACATAAAATTCCCAAGCGTGTTGAAAAAGGAATTACCCGCAAAGTCCGGAACGGTGATCTGGTTATCCGCCACGTGAATGAAGCCTGGCTTACCGCCGCGGTGAGAAATATCGCAATCGAACGATGATCCGTCATCTGAAGCCGCACATGAGGCGACGAAGAAGGTCGCCGACTGGCGGATCAGCTCTCGTGCCGCATCGTCCAAGACGGCGAACGCCTCGACCTCGCCGGGACCGAGTTGCTCCGGCGCAGCGGATGGTGCCGCGCTGATATGGCGCGTGTGGATGTATTGAGGGCAATTGCCAAAGCTCTGCACGACCGCCACCTCGAAACTTGTCTGGTCGAGGGTGATCAGCGTTCCGTTCATGCGGTTTCGCCTACGATTGGTCAGGTCTATGCCCAGCACTCCCAAGCTGGCGCCCACGGAAAGATTCGTTCCGAGCAGGTCGAAGGTTTTCGGTAACGATCCGATGCGCAGCCGTCCTGGATCCGGTGAAGAGACGAATCCGCGCGGGCCAAACAGGACCGAAGGGATCGGCCAGCCCGCTCGGTCCGACGAGCCGACAAGGAGGTATTCGAGTCCTGCGAAGAATTCACGGTGCTGATCGGGCATCCATGTGCGGATGGAGGTTTTCCCGCGCTCGCTCATTCTGTCGGCCACGCCGACGCGTCGCTGCACGTCGATCTCGCCCTGGTGAAAAGGAGACGAGCTCCGTTCGGAAAGGCTGGTCATGACCGCACCTCGAAGAAGATTTGCCGATCAGCTCGCAGGCGCGCTTGGCATCCGCTGAAAATTCGGAAGTGCTTCCAGCCGCCCCAGCCAGGCGACAATGTTCGGGTAGGAGGACAGTTCAATGCCTCCCTCCGGAGCGGCCCGTGTGTAGCTGTAGCAAGCGAGATCAGCCACGGTCGGATGGGTTGCCGCGAGAAATTCGTGCTTCGCAAGATGACCATCCATCACGCTGAAAAGACTGCTGGCGACCCCGGCCGCTTGCCGGCCATCGACGGGCAAGTTGAACACCTTGCCCAGCCGAGCTGTTGCTGGTCCATATGCCAGCTGTCCCGCTGCCACGGACAGCCAACGTTGCACGGCAGCCGCACTGACCGGATCTTCCGGAAGCCACGTCTCGGTAGTGTCGTAGCGCTTGGCCAGATAGATCAGGATTGCGTTGGAATCGGCAACGACGGTGCCGTCATCATCGACGACAGGTATCTGCCCGAACGGGTTCATTGCGAGATAGGCCGGCGTCTTCCGCTCGGCAGGGGGCGTTGGGATCAACTCGTAAGGAAGCGAGAGAAGCCCGAGCATGAGCTCGACCCGGTGGCTGTGTCCCGACAATTTACCGCCATAGAGCTTGATCGTAGCTGACATTCCCAACTCGCTTTCGCTATTCAAACGATGTCTCGGTACTTATCATTTCCCATTCGGACGATAATCGAATGTTCCTTCAATTTACCATTGCGGTTTTTGCAACGATCCAGACGAGCAGAATGACTGGCCGCCTTTTTTCCCTCTGAACTCGCGCAACACGTTCTTCTGAACCTCTCCGATCGTATTCCGGGCAGCTCGCTCACGCAGAAATCGTTGATCGGCAGGTTGTAGGGAACCAGCCGTCCTTCAGCACCGCCACGCCATCCCTTTCCCCTGCAGCGCCTCCTGCCGTCGGGACGGCGGCCGCGACAACTCGCTCGCCGAAATCAGGATGTGGCAGTCCGACGACGGCGCTTTCGAGCACATCTGGAATGCGGTCGATCTCGAGTTCGAACTCCTTCGGATGAACGTTGTAACCGCCCGAAATGATCACATCCTTCGCGCGCCGACCTTCAAAGGGAGCCGACGGCGGAACGCACGAGTTCTGTCGGTCGCTGCTCCAACAGCTCGCTGAGAACGCGCTTCATCTCGGCCCCCTTGATGGATCACTCAGTCCGCAACTGCCCGCTCAAGCTCGGCCACTCTGGGTCTGACCGTCTCCTGCTGCGAGCACTGGACCGGCCGTTCGTCCCCCTCGCCTTTCTCCATGTCGATAAAAACGGCCGGCTCTCGCTGCGAACGGTCAATCGTCAGCGAAAACACATCGAAACGATTATAGTAGCCTACGACATCGTGAAATTGCTTCGGTTCGACGCATTGCGCGACGTCAATATCGGCATATGCGATGCCTTCGCTGTCTGAGAGGACGTCGCTGATAATCTGCCCTGTTGGATCGAGGATCATCGATACAGCATGCGGTGTGCCCTCGATCAGATCCAGCATGGCGGGGTTAGCCTGTCCGAGCGCGTCCTTCATACCTACGTCCATGCAGGCGGACGAAACGATGTTGAAGCATTTGGCTTCAAACGAATGAGCTCCAGCCCGGATCTCGATGGCCCTGCGTAGGTCATAGCCCCCCTTCTCCTTGGAGGGACGCGTCGGCCAGATCGGCGGGTAGGTCGAAATATGAACTTGCTCGCCCTGCGCCATCAATGAATAGCGGGCAAGTGGATTCGTATTCTCACCACAAATCAGCATGCCAATGCGGCCGATGGAGGTCTGCGCGACGCGCAACCCACGCGCATCTCCGGCAGCCCAGACCAGCTTCTCGTAAAAGGTCGGAACGAGCTTGCGATGATGATTCAGGATCGATCCATCTTGACCGATCAAAAGATTGGAGTTCCAGATACAGCCAAGGCTGGCAACCGTCCCTTCCGTAAAACCGATAGAGACCACGACGTTGTGGCGCTTGGCCGCCATCCTGACCTTTGTCAATTCCGCGCTGTCGAGCCGCAATGCCTGGGCCGACAACGCTCTGAAGAAATCATGAGACATGATCGGCGCCTGCAGCGCCGCCCACACGGGAAAGCCGGGAATGAACGATTCCGGGAAAGCAACCAGCGAGGCACCGTTGCGTGCCGCCTCGGCAACGAGGTCGCAGGCCTTGTCTGCACTTTTGGCCGCGTCGAGGAAAACTGAAGATGTGTGGCACGCGGCAGCTTTGAAGCGCGGCAAATTCGACGGCATTTGAGACGATCCTCTCGGTTTCTGGCACCACAGGTTAGTCTTTCGCCGGCGGGTGGCGAATGCGGAAAATCTGCACGAGCGGTTGCGCGTCTTCAGACGACCAGGACCGGCACGCGATAGATCGCGTTGCGTCGGCCGCCGGCCGGCTGATTCTCGCCCGATCGCGAGATCGCCCGAGACAGGAGACCGCAGCATCCCTCTTTTACTATCCAATCACAGGTGAACTTGGTCCAGGATCGTCCTGACACCTTCTCCAAGCGGCATCCCTGCCAGCTCCGCCCTTCATCGGCGCTCAGTTCGACCGCCGCAATTCCGTCGTCACCCCAAGCCCATCCCCAGACCTGCAAAACCTCGTCACGCCTGAGCTGACGATTCGGCTTTGGCGCCACGATGACCGATTGGGGGGCGATCGCCCACACCGGTTGGGTCGAGCCGTCCGGCGCGAGGTCGTTGTACCATGTGGTGGTGAAGACGCCCGGAGCCCGCTCCGAGCGCAATTCGAGTTTGCGGAGCCATTTGACGCTGTTCGTGCCGTAGAAGCCCGGGACCACCAACCGCAACGGATACCCGTGCTCGGGAAGCAGCGGCGCTCCGTTCATCTCGTAGGCGAGCAAGACGTCGTCGGATATCCGGGAGAGCGGCAGATCCTTGATGTAATGTCCGCACGCGATGCCTCCGAAGTCGCCGGAGTCCGCCCCCTGTGACCAAACGAAATTTGCGCTCCTCGCCACGCCCGCTGATCCTAGCACATGATCCAGACGAACGCCCGCCCAGCGCACGTTGCAGACCCGCTGCGTGGGCTTGTCGGGCGCCAGCGGGCTGCCTGCACATTGATGCACCGAGACCACCTCGGTCTTTGGAAGCGACTTGAGCTGACCGACGGAGAAGCTCGCGGGCGTCTCGACCAGGCCGGCGATTTCGAGCGTCCAATCATCCCTATGAGTGACATCGAGAACACCGAGATGGCACAACACGATGCAGCCTTCGACTGGCGTGATGCGGTCGGTCAGCAGATGCGGTTCAGAGGGAATTCGGCCGAAGAAGCCGCGTACCTTGTACGTAAAGTCGTCAGCCATCGCAGCGCTCCCTCGCGCCGGCATTCTAGTACATCACGGGAGGACGTCGACCGTAAGAAATTCCGCAGATACACTTGCGCGTATTCGATCACCCGAATTCGTTCAGATACGCTCTGTCCGCCTTGAAGATCTCATGAAGGAACCGCAGCAGCGTACGCACCCTACCCATATATTCGATATCCTCATGGACGGAAATGTAGAGCGACCGCGTGACCACCACATCTTTCATGAGCCATACAAGGCGAGGATCCTTTTTTGCCGAGAAGAAGGGCAGAAGGCCGATGCCACGCCCGACAGCGATCGCATTCTGCTGGGCTGCCATGCTGGTCGATCGAAAGACGACGCTCTCCGGCACCAGGACGTCGTGCAGCCACTGCACCGGCTGGATAGCCACGAGATCGTCGACATAATCAATGAAATCGTGACGCTTCAATTCTTCCATGGTGCCCGGCGTCCCCCGTTCCACGATGTACCTGGACGACGCGAACAGCCCAAGCTTGAACTCGCCAGCTTTTTTGACCGAAAGTTTGGGGCCCACGAGGGGAACGAAGCTGATGCACACATCCGCCTCGCGTTTGGTCAGATTGATCAGATGCCTTTCGGTCACAAGCTCCACGACAACGCCCGGGTGCTTCTCATTGAATTGGACCAACTTCTCGGCAAGGTAGAAGGCGGCAATACCCTCCATGCTCGTCAGCCGGACGCGACCAGTGGGCTCGGCGGGCGTGGCGCGGAAATCTTCCGATATCACGAGGGCCGCGCCCTCAATTTTCTCGGCCTCTTGGTAGAGCTTGTGCCCGTCCTCCGTCAGCACGAACCCGTTCGGCTTGCGGTCGAAAATCTTGATACCAAGATCTCGCTCAAGCTCTGAAATGCGCCGGCTGACCGTCGTGTGGTCGACTTTGAGGCGCCGCGCGGCCGGCATCAACCGCCCCTGCCGGGCGAGTTCAAGGAAGAATTTCAGGTCGTTCCAGTCGAACATTCGCTCCTGCGTGCCAATCCGGAAGAGGCCAACGACGAAAATCCGACGGTGGGTGACCGCCTCGCCCGCCCGATCAAACAATCTTCTACGGCGGCTTTCAAGGTGCCTGCAGGCGATTTCCGTGCCTTCGGTGCCTGAAGCCACGGGGCGCAGCCCGCTCTCGCGCTCCAGCCGCAACGATCTCGGCCGTTATAGCTCTACCATTCCCTGAGGCACGCATTCTCGTCGATACAGATACTCGAGAATTTCCTTTCTATACTGCAGACTCCCGGCGTGGGTCGCCAGTTTGAGCCGGTCCCGCGGTCGCAAAGTATCAATCTCCCAAATCTGGCCGATTCGCGCAGCCGGTCCGTTCGAGAGCGCGACAATTCGATCGCTCAGGAAGATCGCTTCGTCTATGTCGTGCGTGACCATTACAACCGTGGTCGGGGTCTTTTCCACGATGCGAACCAGTTCGTCCTGAAGGCTCGACTTGGTCAGCGCATCGAGCGCGCCGAACGGCTCGTCCAGCAGCAGCACCTTAGGCTCGACCGCAAAAGCGCGAGCGATGCCCACCCGCTGCTTCATTCCACCTGACACCTCGAATGGGTATTTGTTGATGGCGTGCTCCAGGTGAACAAGCTTCAGCGCCTGCTCTGAGCGATCCTTCAATTCGGATGCCGCGGCACCCTTGAAGGCCTGTTTGACCGCAAGGCGAACATTTTCGTAGCAAGTCATCCAGGGCAATAGAGCATGGCTCTGGAAGACCATTGCGCGCTCCGGCCCCGGGCCAGAAATCGTCGTCCCGGCGCAGCGTATTGCACCCTTTGTAGGCGCCAGAAGGCCAGCAACAATGTTTAGCAACGTGCTCTTGCCGCAGCCTGAATGGCCGATCAAGCAGACAAACTCGCTGTCTTCGATAGCGAGCGAGATTCTATCCAGCGCAAGAAGCCCCTTGCCAGAACGGTCAACAAACGACATTGACACATCGTTGATCTCGAGATCCGCCATCGTCCTATTCCCGGAAGCTGAGGCTTTCGCCTATTCGCTTGAGCAAAATATCTAGCGCCAATCCAATACCGCCGACCAGGACGATGGCGACGATCATGCTCGCGATCTGGAGATTATTCCATTCGTTCCAGATGAAGTACCCGATGCCGCTCTGTGCGCCGACCATCTCGGCAGCCACGATGACGAACCAGGCGATACCGATCGAGATCCTCATTCCCGACAGGATCATAGGCACGCTGGCGGGAAAGACGACGCGCGTGACATGCTCTAATCGTGGAAGACCGAATACGCGCGAGACGTTCAGCCATTCAGCCCGCACGGAAGCTGTCCCGGTTGCCGTGCTGATCAACATCGGCCAGACTGCACAGATGAAGATGATGAAGATCGTCGAGACGGTGCTGTCGCGGAACGTATAGAGCGCCAGCGGCATCCACGCGAGTGGCGATACCGGCCGCAGGATCTGAATGAAAGGATCCAACGCGCGATGGCAAGCAGGCCATAGACCGAGCAAGAAGCCTAGGGGCACCGCGACGAGTAAGGCCAGCGTGAAGCCCAGTGCTACGCGGCCCATGGAATAGGCCAGATGCCATGCGATGCCCAGATTGTTGGGATTGTCGTGATCGAAGGCGTGTGTGATCAGATCCCGGCCGCGGAGCGCGACGATCCACGGTGAGGGGATCGCACCGGCCTGCTGACCCGGCGCGCTCTGGCCGGCAAGTCGGGCATATTCGGCGTCGGCAGCGCTAACACCTCCCGACGAACCGGCGGTGAACCAGCCCCAGACGCTTACAAATACGATGAAGATCGCGACCGAGGATACCCAGGGCTGCTGCAGCCGGCGTGACACCTCCATCAGCCCCCCTTCCGGACCGAAGCCAGGTAGTCCTGCGGCTTATTGGAATCGAATTCGTTCCCGAGAATCCTTTCGGTGCCGAAGCCGACCGCTGGCGGCGTCACGCCCTGCTCGCGCATGATCCGAGCGGCATCGGTCGCCAGCATCACCTTTTCGGCGAGCACCTTATAGTCGACATCCTCCTTTAGCATGTTCCAGCGCCGGAGCTGGGTCATCAGCCAAACTGCTGCCGAATATTGCGGAAACGGCTGATAATCAACCCGCCGCGGATCTTTCCGGATGGTGCCAAGGCCGTCGGCATACGTGCCGCTCAAAACCTGCTCGAGGACAATTTCGGGAGCATTGAGATATTGCGGCTCTGACAGCACCTTCGCCATGCCGACCCGGTTCTCCGGCTTCGAGACATGAAGACTGGACGCGATGATGGCGCGGTAGAACGCCATGAAAGTGTTGGGATTTTGCTGGATCCAGCTTTCCGCGGCGGTGACAGAGCAACAAGGATGCCCATCCCAGATATCCTTCGAGATCAGATGAATGAAGCCAGCGCCTTCGTAGACCGCGCGCTGACCGCCCGGCTCTCCGCCGAAAAAACCATCGATGCTTCCGACGCGAAGGCTCGCCACGTATTCGGTCGGAGGTACGATGCGGTATTTGACATCTTGGTCCGGATCGAGCCCGGCGGCAGCCAAATAGTTGCGCAGCTGCAGGGTCTGGTGACTTTGCTCGAATGGGACCGCGAATGTGAAGCCCTTCCAGTTCTTGGGATCCCGATTGTCCTTGTGCTTGTTGGCCAGGACGAGGGAGTTGCCGTTCTGGTTCAAGATGGTCAGCACCTTGATCGACTGGACGTTACCGCCGAGGCCGGCTGTCATCGTCAGGGGGACCGGCATCACCTGCTGCGAGACGTCCAGCTCGCCGTTGAGCATCTTGTCGCGGATCAGCGCGATACCGGCGATCTTCTGCAGACTGACATCCAGACCTTCCTTGCGGTAGCTGCCGAGCCTTTCGCCGTAGATCAGCGGAACGGCGCAGGTGATCGGGAGGAAGCCAACAGCCAGCTTGGTTTTCTCGAGAGGCCTTCGCTCCTGGGCAATTGCCTTCAAGGTGTCGATTGGCAGGATGCTGGAGAGAGCGCCGATGATCACCCCAGCGCCAACGGTGCGAAGCAGTTCCCGCCGCAAAACCGGCTGCGGGAAAAGGCCATGCAGAAGTGCCTGCTGGACGCTTTCGGACACGGCCTCTTCGACGGTCGGCTGCGCGGGAGCATGCGCTCCGCAACTGCACAGGCTGCCGATGAAACGATGGTGATGTGAGGCGTCGCGCATTTCTGTCCCCCTGGTCAAAATGTCCGGCTCAAAATCGTAACATTGACGCTCGAAGGGCAAATGGCGAAATTGTGCAGGAGCATCTGCAGTTCCGCGCATGCCATTCGGAATTCCCAGCTCTGGTTCACTGCGCCGATTGCGGCATCGTCCTTGAGCGCCCGAACAGGATGCGATGCTGCATCTCGTCGAAGCGGCCATCCGCGTTCGTTTCCCGCGTTAACAACGACACCGCGATCGCCACGGCAAACGACAGCGGCATGCTGATGATGGCCGGGTTACGCAGCGAGACGAACCACCAGGCGCCGCTCACCTGGGCCAGCGGCTTACCGAGCACATCGACCTGGATGGTCGGTGACAGCGCAATGAGCACCAGCGAGCTTAGCGTGCCGATCATGATGCTAGCGACGGCCGCTGGCGTCGTGAAGCGACGCCAGATGATAGCGAGGACCAGTGATGGAAAATTGGCGGCACAGGCGATGGAGAAGGCGAGCCCGGCCATGAAGGCCACGTTCTGGCCTTCGAAGGTGATGCCGAGCACGATTGCCAGCACCGAGATGGCAACGGTGGCGATCCGCGCCACTTTGAGCTGCTCAGCCTCCGATGCCGTACCGTGGCGAACGACGTTGGTCCAGACATCATGGCACAACGTAGCCACACCGGAAAGCGTCAGGCCTGCCACCACCGCCAGCATGGTGGCAAACGCAACTGCGCAGATGAAACCGAAGAAGGCGTCGCCGCCGACTGTGAGGGCGAGCAGAGGTGCAGCCATGTTGCCGCCACCGCCGGCTTTCATCACCGCCTCCGGGCCGACCAGCACCATGGCCCCAAAGCCGATGATGAACACCATCAGGTGGAAGAAGCCGATCAGCCCGGTGGCATAAAGTATCGATAGTCGCGCGGCCTTGGAGTCCCGAACCGTGTATACCCGCATCAGGACGTGCGGCATCGCCGCGGTGCCGAACATCAGCCCGAGGCCGAGTGAGATCGCGTCCCATTGCCCCGAAACCACCTTCGAACCTGGCTGCAGCACTCTTGTGCCGTACTTCTCCGCCGCTGCGGCGAACAGCTTGAGCGGGTTCATTTCGAAATGCATCAGGACCAGGACTGCCAGGATCACTCCGCCGGCGAGCAGCAGCGCCGCCTTCACCACCTGCACCCAGGTGGTGGCGAGCATGCCGCCGAACAGCACATAGATGAGCATGGCAGCACCGACCAAAGCCACCGACCAAGTGTAGGGCAGGCCGAACAGCAACTTGATCAACGATCCGGTCGCGACCATCTGGGCGATCAGGTAGAACAGGATCACCGCCAGCGTACCGACCGCCGCGGCGAGCCGAACCGGCTTTTGGCTGAGCCGATAGGCGACCACGTCCGCGAACGTGAATTTCCCGACATTGCGCAGTGGCTCGACAATCAGAAAGAGGATGATCGGCCAGCCGACCAGCCATCCAATCGAGTAGACCATGCCATCGAAGCCATTCGAGGTGACAATGCCGGCAATGCCGAGCAGCGCGGCCGCGCTGAGGAAGTCGCCAGCGAGCGCCCAGCCATTCTGCCATGCAGTGATCTCGCCGCCCGCGGCAAAGAAGTGCTCCGTTGTACGGGTGCGCCGCGCCGCCCAGTAAGTAATCAGGAGCGTCAGGACCATAAATGCGAAGAAGAAGCCGATCGAGAGCGAGTTGTTGGCCATCGCGAGGTCCTATCGTTCGAGGTCACGAAGGCTGGCATCAAATACCCGGTTCGCCCACAGCACATAGATGAGGCAGAGCAGGAACGATGAAACGATGACGAGAGGGCCGAGCACGATGCAAAGCGAGAGCCCGGGCGCAAGCACAGTGCCCAAAAGCGGCTTGTCGAATGCGAACAATGCCATGAAGCCGAAATAGATCGTGATCATCGTCGCACAAAGCAGCAGCGCGATCCGAAGGCGCCTGCTCGCAAGCGTGACAGAACGAGGCACGACGCCGGAATTGACGGAAGTCTGCGCGTCCATCCACCCTCCCAGAAGGTCTTGATATCCACTACCGGCCAGCTTCCGCCGAGCCGCAAGCGTCGGGAACCACGAAACTTTGCAATGTACTGTGCAGATTTGCGGCCTCGTCGAAGGCGATGCTGTGTCGTCTCGACGGTCGCGGCGACAACAACCATGCCGGCAATGACGGCGCGCCTGCGACGGCATTGATCCTTGCATGCAAGGATTACGTTTGGCGGCGCGGGCTTGGGCAGGCGTGAGGGCGGCACCACGATGGGTGGCGTGAGTCCGAGCTGCGGACATGCAGTCAAACCGGAAACCTCGCAGAATAGCGGGCGCGACCTCCATCGGTACCGGAAGTACAAGAGGAGTTCTATCGGGGTTCTCGCGCAGCGCGTCACACTGCCGATCTACTCGACTTTCCAGGCCCTGCACCGCGTCCGCGGTCGATTTGTCGGTCAGCGCACCCGTCCATCAAACAGACCCGTGCGTTCCTCCTGGAGCGAGGCATGGTGTGCGACAAAGCCTACATTCCCTGTTCGAGTTGCCCGGTATCTTGGCAATTAGCGCCAATGTTTTTCGCCTTGCATGTTGCGCATCATCGAGGGTTTAGCGGAAGACTCGCATCGACTGGATGGGCGTATCGAGGGACTATCGAGCGAGATCGAAACGCTGGCCAGTCAAGACCGGGCCTGCCAGCGAGCCGAGCTAAGCGGACCCCACCAGCATGACGAACACGCTTGCTCATCCCGATGTCACCGGCGACGGCCTCTCTCTTGCGGTCAGGGTCGGAGCCGCGATTGACAAGGATGTGGCCTCGCCGGCTTCTGGACGCCCGGGTCGGTCTTCAAGAGCGGCAGCGCCTCGCAGGTCGTGCAGTGCGGTTGGCTGGACCGCGGTCGTGCCGGGCATCGCAGCGCGTCTGAATGCCAAGAGAATTCGTCGTCTTCAGCGTAAAATCAGCCCTATCTGAACGTCATGAAAATGATGGCGAATTTGAAAACCGGAACGTCGGCAGATCACCGGCGCCATGACGGGTTCCATCCCGGACCGACCTGGTCCGCTACTGGAATCGTGGGCCGGGTTCTCAGTCCAAAGTGAACCATTTTCATGATTAATCCGTTGAGAGACTGTTTTTCACGTGGTATGATGGAATTTCGAAATCCAAGCCCTCAGTGACTAAAATTCGAGGACGGGAATGTTTTTCAGAGGAATGTAAGTGAGCGCAGAATTTTCAGGATCGGTGAATGTTTTTCACGATAGGCGATTGCCTGAGCCCGCTGTCCCCGCGGGTTATGCCGCGCTCATCGACACTTACAAGCTGGCCGTGCCGGTCCCCCGCACCCTTTCGGCCATCGGAGCCCGGCACCGTATCATTGAACAGGATGGTTGGCGGATCTACACGCCTCGCCATGCTCCCCAGGCCTCGCTTGAGGGACACCTGACTTTTGCCCTTAAGAACGAAGGAGTCGATCTTTCCGTCCTGAAGCGGCTTTTCCTAGTCGTTAACGAGGGTGACATCGCGGAGCTTGTCCGGCAGAAGCCGACCGGCATTTACACACGACGCATCTGGTTTCTGTACGAGTGGTTGCTTGGCTGCGAGCTGAATCTGTCGCTTACAGACAAGGTCTCATATGTAGACGCCATCGATACCGACCTCCAGTTCGGAGGGATTGGCACGAATTCCGGCCGGCATCGCGTTCGCAACAACCTTCCCGGCACCCCGGAATTTTGTCCGCTCGTTTTCAAGACGGCCGCGCTGAACCAATTTCTCGCGCAGAACTGGAAGGAGCGCGCGCGCGCTGTCGTCAGCGAAGTCCCGAAGGATTTGCTCGCGCGGACCGCCGCCTTTCTGCTGCTGAAAGATTCAAAGTCCAGTTACATCATCGAGGGAGAAAGGCCGCCTCAGGATCGCATTCAAAGATGGGGACGCGCCATCGGCGAGGCTGGACGCGCGCCGCTCGATGAGCAGGAGTTTTTGCGCCTGCAAGGCATCGTCATCGGAGACGAGCGTTTCGTGAAGCTCGGGTTCCGGCAGGAAGGCGGCTTCGTCGGAGAGCATGACCGCGATACACAGCGCCCTATCCCGGACCATATCAGCGCGAGGCATGAAGACATCGCCTCTCTTATGGCAGGATTGATCGCATTCGATCTCACCGCTGAGAACGAGCTCGATCCCATTATCGCGGCGGCGGTGCTCGCCTTCGGCTTTGTTTATATCCATCCATTCGAGGACGGCAACGGACGCATCCATCGATATCTGATGCATCATGTCCTCGCGCGGCGCGGATTTAATCCGGCCGGGGTCCATTTTCCAGTGTCGTCGGCGATTCTTGACCGGATCACCGAGTACAAAGGCGTGCTGGAAAGCTATTCCAACAGGCTACTTCCGTGCGTTCAATGGGAAGCGACCCCAAAGAATAATGTGAAGGTTTTGAACGACACCGGGGATTTTTACCGCTTCTTCGACGCGACCCCGCACGCGGAATTTCTGTACGAATGTGTTCGCCAGACCATTGAGCTGGACCTTCCGAATGAGACGAGCTTCCTGCGCAACTTCGATATGTTCCGATCCGGAGTCGAAAACATCATCGACATGCCCGAGCGAACGCTCAACAACCTGTTTGGCTTTCTGCGACAGAATCAAGGAAGACTTTCAAAGCGGGCACGAAAGAACGAATTCGCCGAGCTCACTCAAGATGAAGTTGTGAAAATTGAGCAATTGTACGCGGACTCATTCGGTCAAAGCGGAGCCTTAAGTGACTAACGGCGCGTCTTGCGCAGAGACAGGAAGCCCATTCTTTCCAGCGGTGGTACGGGTCGTGTCCACGGTTGTGGTGTAGCTCGGTAGAGCAAAGCCACCCGGTCGTGCGCCTCTAATAGGGCCGTGGCAGGCGGGCGCCATTGCGCTGGCCACCGGCAATTCTCCAGTAGGGTCGGTTGCGACACGCCAACGCAACCAGAGGAACCACCGATGACGACGACATAATGCGAGCAGGCACGAAATCGCCGGGGACCGGCGCGCCCGATTTGGACCACGAGCAGCCGCTATGGCCTCGCTTGGGCTTTGGTGGTGTCGGTTGCACTCGGACGGCTGCTTCGCAAAACGACAAGAAACAACAGCAATTGGCGTCTCACGCCGACGGCCTATGCGGAAGCCTGATTGACCGACCCGCGTATCCGCTTCAAACGGTGACGCGGCGAGAAAGCTCGGGCGAGACTCACGAAATCCTCCGCCGGCATAGGCCGTCCGAACAAATAGCCCTGGTAACTGAGCTGTCCATGTCGCGCCAGGAACGCATATTGCTCTTCCGTTTCGACGCCTTCGGCAATGACTGAAAGGCCGAGGCTTCTGCTAAGCGCTATGATCATCTGGGCTATCGCGGCGTCGTTAGAGTCAACCAGAACGTCCTTGACGAAGCTGCGATCGATCTTGAGCTGGTCAAGCGGCAAACGCTTCAGATATGAAAGCGCTGAATAGCCGGTCCCGAAATCATCGAGGCTGAAGCCGATGCCAATCGCTTTCAATTTGCCCATCTTGGCGATCACATCGTCGACGTTGCTGACTAATGTGCTTTCAGTGAGTTCGATTTTGAGGCGATGGGGATTGGCGCCGGTTTGCTCAATGATCGCGCGGACCTCTTCGACAAAATTCTTCTGACGCATCTGCAGGGCGCTGACATTGATCGCGATGGTCAGGCGTTCGGTCGCTGGATCGGTTGACCAGCGAGCCAGCTGACGGCACGCAGTCTTCAACATCAAGGCGCCGAGCGGAAGGATGAGGCCGGTGCTTTCTGCGACCGGGATGAATTCGCTAGGAGAAATCATCCCTTTATGCGCATGCGGCCAGCGCGCCAGCGCTTCTGCCCCCAGCAGCCTTCCTTCGTGATCGACCTGCGGCTGGTAATGCAGCAAAAGCCGCTCCTTCTTAAGGTCTTCTCGTAGATCGGTCTCGAGGGCAGCGCGGGCTGTAATCATAGTCTGCATGGCCGGGTCGAAAAACCGCAGGCCATTTCGCCCCGCCGTTTTCGCATCGTACATTGCCAGATCGGCTCTCTTGAGCAACTCGTCAACGTTGCACTCATCAGTCGAAAACAAGGTCACGCCAACACTTGCGGTACAGGGATATTCATACGCATCGAGTTGGAAGACCTCGGTGAAGGCTGCGAGTATCTTTTCGCCTATCGCTTCCGCCTGTAAGGCTGCGACCTTTGCTTTCTGTGTACCCAGATTGGCGAGAAGAACGACAAATTCGTCGCCGCCAAAGCGGGCAACTGTGTCATCCGCCCTCACACAATGGGAGAGGCGCTGAGCCGCACATTTCAGCAGCATATCGCCCATGTGGTGACCCAGCGAGTCGTTCAGTGTCTTGAAATTGTCCAGATCAATGAACAGCAAAGCGCCGTAGGATTTGCTGCGGATATTCGCATTGACGGCCTGGCGCACGCGGTCGATTAGCAGGACGCGGTTCGGCAGACCTGTTAGCTGGTCAAAGAAAGCGAGTTCTTGGATCTTTTCCTCAGCGTGCTTCAGTTTGGAAATGTCATAATACGAGCCGATGTAGTTGGTGACCTCGCCCGCCTCGTTTTTCACAGCAGATATAGTCAGCCAGCGCGCGCAGTTTTCGCCGCTCCTGGTCCTGAGACTCATATCACCTTGCCAGCCGCCAGTTGCTTGAACGGAACCCCACATACTGCGGTAGAATTCGCCATCACGCCGATGAGACCGGAACAGTCGCGGGGTTTGTCCAACCAATTCTTCCATCGTATAGCCGGTTAAGCCCACGAAGGCGCGGTTGGCACTCAAGACTACGCCTTTGGTATCGGTGACGATCATGCCCTCCTGAGAATTGAAAGCAGCCGCGGCTATGCGCAATTCAGAATTTGACTTGTCAAGAGCCTCCCTCTGCCGCTGCAGGTCGGCCTCAATGGCTTCGCGCCGCCTGATCTCTTCCGAGAGAGCGAGATTATTTTCGGCCAGCTCCGCTCGGTGTCGATTGGACTCCACGAACTTGATTTGTAACCGCGCCGCATTTTGACGCATTCGCTCGAAGCCGATGGCCAGCATAAATAGCACGATAGCGAAGAGGCCAACATAGAAAACGGAGAGGGGTGAAAGCGTACGACCGTATAGCTCATCCTCGCTGGCCAGCCTCAGGACGGAAAGTCGAGTACCGGCAACTGGCGAGCGAAGTGCGAGATATCCTCTCAGCTCGGAAGCGCTGAGATTTGACAGAGGTTGTATGCGGCCAGACGGAAGCTTGGCCAGCGAGGGGCCTTCGGTGACAACGGCCGAGTGCTCTCGCTCGATCGGGAGCAGCACCTGCCCATCGTCTCCCAGGAGGAATTCGCGCGGCTGGCCGAGGTTGTTGGTAGAAACCAATGAGGAAAGTAGATTGAGACTGCTCACGGTCTCGACCGTTCCCCTTATCTTGCCCTTCTGGAGTACCGGTACGCTGACCACAATCAGGCGGCGCTTGTCGTCAATCTGAATATATGGTTCGGCCAGGGCGTTACGCACCGGCGAAGCTGTCGTCGCGCTGGACGAGCCGACATTAACTTGCGCCACGCCGTTGCGATCGAAGAAAGCCAACCGCAAATAGGCGGCTTGGCCCTGATATTTCTCCTCACCCACCGTCGCCTGAAAGCGGCGCTCGATTGCAGCCAAATTGGCGAAGAGGCCATATTTGACGGACATTCCGAGATCGAGATTGCTGAAATAGTTGGAAATGTCCTCGCTGGCCGCGAGCCGTGCGGCGGCTTGCCGCCGTTCAGCTAAGAAATCGCTGACCTCGGCGGCGCGCCCTTCACCGAGTGACACCAGACGCGCATCGGCATTTTGCCGCAACTCCACTTGCGACGTATATAGATTGCCAATCAAATAAAACATCGACAGCAGAAACGCCGCTGCTGCTATCAAGAGCCAGCGTGGAGCTAACGATCGGCTGAATCTGATCAGCGAAGATATCATCAATTCGTTTTCGCGAAGTATTCCGGGAAAAATCGACGAATGCCGGGATAATATTTATCCACCAGCCGGTCATAGAAGCCGGAGGCCTTGATCTCGCTCAAATACGCGTTGAATTCATTGCGCAAAGCTGGAGCGTCCTTCGGAAAGGCGGTTGCCAACGTTTGCTGCTCGGAGATCGGCCCCAGAATCTTGATTTTGCCCGCCCATTTGCGCAAATCCAGAATGGCGTCCGGCACGTCGAGCAGTGTCAATTCGGCTTCTTTGTTGAGCATGGCCGGGACCATCTCGTTCAGGTTGGCGCTCTTGTTGTAAGCCTTTAAATCGATACCGACGTTGACCAGGCCGTAATTGGATGGATCCAAGCAGGTGCGCTCCATCACGAGTACGCTCTTGGATCCGATCGCCTTCCGGGTGTTGACGATGTCTGCCGCAAGATCCGCGCCGTCCTGGATCGGCTGCAGATCAGACTCGGCTGGTGCCACCAAGAGAACCTGCGAAGGAAGGGTCGGCTCGGAATATAGAAGAATGGCCTCACGCCAGGGCAGCACGGTGAAGCCGCTCGATATCACATCGCCTTTGATGGGATAGTCACCTGCCAGTGTCACTTCGCCATTTTTGCGCACCACATCCTTGCCGAGCAGGTCGCGGATGACCGAATAAAAATCCGAGTAGACGAGCTTGTAGGAAACGCCAATTCTTTTGGCGAAGCCCTGCATCAGCTCGACCTCCAAACCATCGCCCGCGCCGGTCACAAAGTTGGCGTAGCGGATGCCAATATGGCGGATTTCGCCTCGCTGCTTGATCTCTGCAAGATCAGCTGCCCAGCCGGAAGTCGCGAAAAGGAAGACCATGGCGCCGCTCAGCGACACGCGGACAAAGCGTTTCAGGGACATGGAGGCGCTCTTTACCTTTGTACCAGGAGAAGCGCCTGCAATCTATAGCTGTGAGTTTAAGAAAGGATGGCGAAATACAACAAAGTAGATTTCAGTTTTCGGAAAAACCAAGTTTGTCGGCAAAGGATTGATTACAGACCAGGTGCTGAGTGCAGCGGAAGGTTTGATCCGGGCGTGCCTTTCAGTTTCTTGAGGTCGTTTAGCACCGACCGCCACGGACCCATCGCGCTCAACAGCGTGCTTAAGCATAAAATGGTCAAATATCCGGAAAACTGCTGCCAATGCGGTGTTTCGCCGGACAATAAGTGATGCCCTTGCTGCCCTATTTGCGCATAGAACAGGACCAGCGGCGCGCCGCCCAACATGCTGGTCGTCAGGTACTGAAGAGGGGTGACGTCAAGCATCGCGGCGATGAAATTCACCAGTGGTGCGGGCACGAGGGGCGAGAGGCGTAGTCCGAGCAAGGTCAACCAGAGTCTCACAGCCGATTGCTGACATAATGAAGCGCTGGGACGTTGAATGTGCTTTCGATAGAAGAGAAACGCGCTCAAACCGCCAAAGGCACTGCCGAGCAGCACGGTGATGCCTCCCTCCAGCCCGTTCATGTAAAAACCGGCGGCCAGGCAAATCATTGGCATGGAGGGAAAGGACAGAAATGCAAGGACAGTGGATGTGACCAGAAACGCCACAGCGGTGCCGAGTGGATGCGCTTGGGCCATTGTTTCAAGCCCCGGAAACACCTGCCAAAAGGCCTCTCTCGAAATAGGTGATGCAAGATATGCCAGCGTCAGAAACATGACGACTGCTATATAGACGATCAAAGGCTGGTAACCACGCATCGGCTATCCCAAGCTGGATAGAAGAGGCGGCATGTAATCAAAGCTGTTGTAAGTATTCCAGAAAAGAACCTTCTTGTTCTTGAGCGCCCCCGCTTTAGACATGGTGAGCAACGAGCGCCATGCTTTCAAAGTAAAGACTGGATCAAGGCTGAGTCCCGCCTCCTCCAACTCGTTCGCCCACGCAACGTCGGTGGCTTCGACCAAGCCGTAGCCGGGCTGCCAGCTGGTGGAATCCGGCACGAATATCTCGCCTTGCATCACCCGAAGCACATCAGGAGAGATGCCTGGAAAGCGGATTTGCTGCAGCCACTGGACCGTGCTGCGAGCGAGTTTGGCGACATTCCCCTCCACAAATGGCAAGGAAGGTTGCCGGTTGACAAGCCATCGCGTCAGATATGATTTGTCCTGATCGGCCACTCCCACGACCTTGGTCTTCCATCCCATCAAATGGACGCCCAGGAGAAGGCCCAAGACCGTCGAGCCGCTGCCCATGGCGACAAAAATCACGTCGGGCGGTGCACTCCACGCCTGAGCGGCGCTAAGGAACTGCGCCAACTCGGCAATCGCATTCATATGTCCCAACACACTCAGATCGTTCGAGCCGCCGGGGGGAACGAGCGAATCCGTATCTGGATGTAGCCAATTTCTCGCATATTCCTGGGAAGCTTCGCCCACCAATTCAATGTTGTTCTTGGCTATGGCAACGTGTTCAACCAGGCCTCGCAAAATCCCCAGCCGCGCCATGTCCGTGGTAGCTCCCGGCACCTCGAAAAGTACCAAGTCCAGGGCACAATTCAGCGGCTGTCCGTCACCGGTCAAATCGGCCACACGATTGGCCAGGGCAAATTGCAGAGCATGATTGCTGGAGACCGCGCCAACCGTCCCTAAACGCTTGGAGCCGGACCACTTCAGATTCGGGAGCAGGAATTCGTACTTGCGCGCCTTGTTGCCAAAGACGGGATAACGCGCACTACTCTCATTCATCACCAAAAGATCAGAGCAGTCTATTTGTCGCGTCACAGACGACGGCAACTGCAATAGCTGGTTGTTTCCCCTCAAGAAAACGGGGGTCCATGGAATGGTGGCGCGGGACTCAACCTGCCTCAGGAAAACCGAATTACCGGGTTCGCCCTGGCGAATGTAATCGGCAATAGAATTATCGCTTGAAAGCGTGTTGCAGATGAAAGGACCGCCTTCGGCATCGGGATCCAGCAGGGACGGAAAGTATCTACCGAGCGCCAAGGATTGCGATTTCAACGCTGCGGACGAGGGAGCCAAGCCTGCAAGATCAGCGGCGTGCGGGAGCGGCGACAACGGGAGGGGGCGACGTTGATGGGTGGCGACCGCGCTCAACGCGGCACCTCCGCCCAACGCGGCGCCGCCTAGGAGGGCCGCTTGCATGAAGTTCCGGCGAGAGAGGTTCATTGCCTGGATGCTACTCGGTGTAGCTTCAGGTTAACGCTTTTTTAACCCTATTCCAATCCGCATGCGCGCTCACGGGCGAAATACTCAAAGGTTTGCTTAACGCAGACGCGTTGAAGGTGTGCTCAGGATCAAATCTAGCTCAAACCAGCTTGGCAGTACGGCGATTAGCCCCGCCGTATTATTGTTTTGGCGCAAGGGCTTCGCCCATCGGACCGCATCAAGAGATATACTCCGGGTCGTCCGGAAAGTGGATCAGAAGGGCCCTTTGCTAGTGCGCGCGCACTTCCCGTCTGCGCCCCCATTGTATCCGGCGTTGGCGCCACTCGGCTGTCGCGCAATCTCCGCACGTCGTTGGTGTAGGCGCCGACGCACGGCACGGTCAGCTGGCGCCTTGGCCAGCACCGCGCCCGAACAATTGCGAATGAGAGTGGCTGACTCATAGTCGAGGTGAGAAACACCAGACCCAAGCGCTTTTCCGATCCGGAAGGCGTGTCCGGCCTGCGGCAAGCCAATGCCAGGCGTGCCGACGACTCCAACGAGGGGCGGTTGTGCTACGCTTGTACCGTTTGGAAGACGACCCGCTGCCGAGCCGCCTGCCCGCAGTTGGGCCGACAGTCCTCTGAAGCCGACACGGTGACCGCGTCGACGTCGGATCGGCTCAGACACTCGAAACGAATCAGGCTTGCGGCCTGCGCCCCAGCGGAGCGCCTTTTGTGCGGATCAGTCGCTCCTCAAGCATATCCAGCCGATCCTGCCCCCAGAACCGTTCGCCTTTGAACACATAGAACGGCGATCCAAAGACACCAGCTTCCAATGCCCGAGAGGTATTGGATACGTATTCCAGGCGGGCAGCACCTGCCGCCCCCTCCAACAGCTTCAAGCCGTCATAACCCGCGCGATCCGCGGTTCTCAGCAGCGTGTCGCGGTCGGCGAGGTTCTCGTCCTCGACCCAAATCGCGCGCATCATTGCATTCGCGAGACGGTCGACATTCAAGCCTTGGTTTTGCGCCGCAATTACCATGCAGGACGCAACATCCACGTCGACAGGAAAATAGGAAGGCTCGATGTTGACGATCATCCCGAGCCGCTCGCTCCAACGCTTAAGCTCCTCGATGCGATAGTCGCGTCGCTGCCATGAACGCTTTTCAAGAACGATCCCGCCGCTTGCTGCATAGACATCCTGCATGCGCATTGGGATATAGTTGACACGAACTCCGTGACGCGCGCTTATCTGTGACAATCTGACCTGCCCTAAATAGGCCCAGTCCGACATCAGCCAGACATAGTAGTCGATGAATGGCGCATCTTGATCAAGCATAGCATCAGGCCTTCGGAAGGTGGTGGGCGTGGATCAGTCTCGGCTAATGACGATAAGGACGGTTGCGCGGGCGCCAACCCGCCGCACGTGGTGAACGAGGTGCCCCGGAAACTGCAGGAAATCTCCGGGGCCCATGACGACACTGCGGTCCGCGAACTTCACTTCGACGCGGCCCGTAATGACGTAGAGCGACTCCTCGCCGGAATGTTCTGCGTAGGTTGCCTCACTGAAGTGGGCCGGCGGCGTCATTAAGAAAGCTTCCGCCCGTCGGCCCGGCCCCGCTGGCGATAGGGATACAAAAGAGTATCCATGGACCGGATCCTCCTCCGGCTGCCGGTTCGCTGTACGAACCAGATGGATGTCCGAGTCCGCGACCTGTTCACCAAATAGCAGCGCCACGGGAATGTCCAAAGCACGAGAGAGCTTCATCACGGTTGCGATCGACGGTGCCTTGGCGTCTTTCTCAATCCGGGACAGGAAGCTTTTGTTCAGTCCCGTCGCGAGAGCCAGCTCGTCGAGTGTCATGTTCTTGTTGCGGCGCCAGGCACGCAAACGAGCGCCGATCCGTCCCGCCGGCAGCTGCTCTGAAACACTCGCTTCGAATTTGGTCGTCCGAATTGTCTTCTTGCTCATCATTCTTCATCACCGGACTGGCAGACCAGATTTCCACGATTTTTTGTCTCCCCAAGCATCGTGGCGACTGAATGTGCTTTGTCAATGAACGAAGAGGTCCAGCGCGGAGCGGTAGGCCTCGGGCGCTCGTCATGACCACACCTCGCCTTACCGTTCCGCGCCCTTTTCAATAGTGACGGACTGTTATATGGTTCCCAGCGGGCAACAAGTTGCCCTATAGACTACGCGTGGAAAAAATTGTCAAGGCAGCCGGGGCCAATCAACTTCAACGGAGAAGAGATGACTGTCTATGAGCATGCATCAACGACAACCGCCGCAAAGCCGACCTCGAAGGGATGGGTTGTGGCCGCGACAGTGGTCGGAACAACCATCGAATGGTACGACTTTTTCATCTTCGGGACGGCCTCCGCCCTGGTCTTTAGCAAGCTGTTCTTCCCCAGCATTGATCCCGTCAGCGGCACGCTGGCTTCTTTCGCGACCTTTGCCGTTGGGCTCTTTGCGCGACCGCTAGGCGGACTCGTTTTCGGACATTTCGGAGATAGGATCGGCCGAAAGAGTATGCTTCTCCTCAGCCTCTTCCTGATGGGCATCCCGACTGTTTTGATTGGCCTGCTCCCCACCTACTCTCAGATCGGTATCTGGGCGGCCGTGCTGCTCGTCCTTCTTCGAATCTGCCAGGGAATTGCCGTGGGCGGCGAATGGGGCGGCGCGGTACTGATGGCCGTCGAACATGCCGATGGCAACAAGCGGTCGCTATTCGGCAGCTTGCCGCAGGCAGGCACTCCAGCCGGATTAATCCTCGCGACCTTGGTATTCGCCCATATGAGCTCCTTCTCCGAGAGCGATTTTCTGGCTTGGGGATGGCGAGTGCCCTTCCTCGCGAGCATCGTTCTCATCCTGCTGGGAAGTTTTGTCCGATCGAAGGTTCCCGAGAGCCCGGTATTCTTGCAAGCCAAGAATGAAGGACAGACCGTCGCTATGCCGAGCGCTGAAGTCGTGAGCACGCATCTCCGCCCTCTTCTCCTGGCCGTGGGAGCGAAGCTGGCAGAGGTCACATTGTTCTATCTCGTCACGATCTTCATCCTTCAATATTCGACCGTCACCCTCGGTCTCTCGAGGGCTGAGGTATTGAATAGCATTCTCATTGCGGCAACCGTCGGACTGTTCGCAATTCCAATATATGGACATTTCGGCGACAAGATCGGCGCCCGCACGATTTACGGCGTCGGCGGCATTCTGCTCGCGCTGTTTGCCATTCCGTTATTTCTGATGGTCAATACCAAGGATCCCCTATTGATCCGCCTCGGTATCGTCGTCTCCTTAGGCCTTATCTATCCAACAATGTTCGGGCTTCAGCCCGCGCTGTATTCGGCTCAATTTCCGCCCGGGGTTCGCTACAGTGGCATGTCGCTGGGCGTTCAGATCGCGGCTGCAATTGGCGGAGGCCTTGCCCCTATCATCGCAACCACGCTGCTGACCACGACGGGCAGCACGTTGGCCATCGGCTTCTATTTGGGAGGGCTGGCCCTGGTGGCTGCCGCTTGCGCCTTTTCGATGAAACCATCGAAATAGACGCTACCAAGCACCGAAGCTTTCTCGTGAAATGCTGACGCGTTGCTCTGCGCGCCAGCATTTCGCACGCTCGTGCTATCCGGCTGGAGTGCGGCCTTCTTGTGCCGCGTGGCGACCATTCTCGTAACGACTGCAGTCCACCATCAGCGCCGGTCTTGACAGAGCAGTGACGTTCGCAGCGATCATCGCTTGACTTTGGCTTAGGCGGAGAGGACCGTAAGCGCTTAGCCGCAACCCTATTGAGGCTGGCTTGACGTTTTGCGGAATCGCCACGGCATGAGGTCT
>NZ_JADPJQ010000112.1:0-1140 GCF_023073515.1 Bradyrhizobium sp. 17
GATAGCAAGCGATCAGGTCAAAAGTCTGCTACCATCCTGACAAGTGGGGGGCCGTCCACATCTGCAATCTGTATTGCGCCGCGGCCGCTCTGCAGACTCTCGTCGATATCTGGGCGAAGCCCAGCCCCATGAGTCGCTGAGCGCCCCCCGCCGGCCGGTGGAAACGAACGTAGCAGCGCGCTGTTCTCCGCAGCGCGGCACCCACCTTCCGGGCTGCGGAGCGCCCTCGCCCTGGCCGCCGCCGCCGCCGGATAATAGTTGGTTTCGCGAGATAGCAGCCCCACTTCCAACCCACGACCTCACGTTGTCGTCTTATCCTGCTACGAGCGATAAGTCTCTGCGAGTCGCAAGAAGTTTTTAAGCACCACGTGCCCGTCTTGGGTAAGGATCGATTCTGGGTGGAACTGCACACCAAAAGTTGGGTGATAACGATGTGCGAGGGCCATGATCTCGCCCTCGTCGGAACGCGCTCTCACCGTAAGATTCGGTGCGCATGACTCATCGAGCTCAACAACAAGAGAATGGTAGCGGCCAACGGAAAGTGGCGACGGTAGCTCCCTGAATAGCCCTCGGCCGTCATGCGTTACATACGAGGACCGACCGTGCATAGGGCAACGTGCACGCGCCACCCGTCCGCCGAATACGCTCCCAATACACTGGTGTCCGAGGCAGATGCCGAGAATTGGAACGCGACCCGAAAGTTCACGGACGACGGCCGTAGATACTCCGGCCTCAATTGGAGTGCACGGACCGGGGGAGATGACCACTGCGCACGGCTTGAGGTCAATGAGGTCGCTGACGCTGACCACGTCGTTCCGGAAGACTTCCGTTGCTTCACCAAGCTCCTGGAAATAGCGGGCAATGTTGAAGACGAAGGAGTCGTAGTTGTCGATGATGACAATCAAAGCGCACCGGATGTTTCAGCACGAAATGCGTCAAAGATTCGCTGCGCCTTGGCAAGCGTCTCCTCGTATTCTGCCGCCGGGTCCGACATCGCCGTTATACCGCTGCCTGCATGAAACACCGCCATATCATCGTCGATCGTCACAGTGCGGATCGCGATGTTCGTGTCCATCTGCCCGTTGAAGCCGATGAAACCGATCGCCCCGCAATAGACCTCGCGCGCCACACGCTCGATTT
>NZ_JADPJQ010000036.1:0-106237 GCF_023073515.1 Bradyrhizobium sp. 17
GCCATTGGCCGAAAGGCGGGCAATCTCGCATCGATCGTCAAGGGAGAGCTGTTTGTAAGTCCGCCCCATGACAACACCTCCAGATGGAAGTGTTGCACTTCGTTTGTGAACTCAGGGGACCCATTACCCCAGCGTTTGTAGCGCGAGCTGGCCACCACAAGTCTTCGCCAAACGACTTCTGGGGTCATGGGTCCTGGATCTGCGCTGCGCTTGTCCAGGTCAATTGCCTATTGCCGCGGCGCTCGCCGCTTCTTCGTGGACTGCGTCGGGACGTCGGCCGGCTCGTCCTTGAGCGCGCCGATCTTGCGCAAGGCCGCGTCCGCGGCGCGCTCGCCGCTTTCCCAGGCGCCGTCGACGGTGCCCCAGAGCGTCTCGTGCGTGGCTTCGCCGGCGAGGAACATGTTGCCGATCGGCTCGGCGAGGATTCTTCGCGAGAACTGACCGCCGGGCGAGGCCGCCGACATCGCACCCATCACGAACGGCGAGGCGTTCCAGCGCGTCACGCTGGCTTTCTGCACGGCTGCGGCGACCTCGCTGCCGAACAGCTTCGTGATCCATTCTCTGGCGAAGGCCGTCATCGCCTTCTCGCCTTGCTGGGTGAGATCACGGCCGAACGAGCCGCCGACATCGATCGAGCACAGCGAGGAGCCGCCGATATTGGCGAACATCAGCGCCGTGCGCGTCGAGTTGCTCTGCTCGATCAGGATGTCGTCGCGCGACAGGCCGAGCGGATTGCCCGGTAGCTGCAGCACGATGTGATCGTAGCTCCCGAGCGTGAGCTTTGATGCGGCATCGAGCGTGCGCTTCGGAATGTC
This sequence comes from Bradyrhizobium sp. 17, assembly GCF_023073515.1. Classification (NCBI taxonomy): domain Bacteria; kingdom Pseudomonadati; phylum Pseudomonadota; class Alphaproteobacteria; order Hyphomicrobiales; family Nitrobacteraceae; genus Bradyrhizobium; species Bradyrhizobium sp. 17. Next base: position 816 of record NZ_JADPJQ010000036.1, read on the forward strand.
AGGCCCGAACTTGATCGCGCCCGAGGTCAGGACATTAGTCGAGACCGTAATGATGGCCGCGCGGGCGGCGATCCTGCCGGCCTGTGTCTCCACGCTGACGTCGCGATTGCTCCAGACGATCCGGCTCGCCGGTGTCGACAGTGCGACCGGCGCCTGCTCACCCAGTTTGGTGATCAGGGTCCCCAGGCCCTGGCGGCAGGCGATCGCGGCGTTGCGATCCTGTGCACGCGCCTTGTCGATCACAGACAGCTCCTTCAGGTCCTTGCCGGCGAAGCTCGCACCCAACATGAACTCGGCCGCCCCGGCCCAGTCGCCGAGATCCTTCGGCAGCACCGAGGCGCAGGCGGTATCGAGCTTGCCGCGCGCGGCCTCGTCGATGGCGCGGTTGGCCCGGACCAACGCCGCCAGGAACTCCTCGGTCTCGCCGGCCCGTGCGTTGCGGCGGCCGATGCGCATCTTCTGGCCTGAGGGCGCCGGCAGAACGTCGAGCCCGGCACTGCGCGCCAGCCGGATCATCGGATTGGTGTCGGGATTGTGCATCCAGCGCGCGCCGCGATCGAACGGCGTGTCGAAGGTGGTCGTATCCGTGATGCAGCGGCCGCCGATCTGCGACGCAGCCTCCACCACCACGACCTTGCGATTGGCCGCCATGATACGCCGCGCCGCGGCAATTCCCGCCGCGCCCGCGCCGATCACGACAATGTCAGCCTCGCGCGGCAGGGTCGCGGCGGTTGCGCGCAGGACCGGCATCGCGGCAAGGCCCGCCGACGCCGATAGGAAGCTGCGGCGCGTGATTGTCATGTCATGGTTTCCGGAGACTTGCGGCAAACGGGAACAGCTAGCGAACCTTGCCGTATCTGATGTTGCGCGGCAACCATCATGGTGAATCAATCGTGCTTGATGTCACAAATCGATGAACCGAATTGCAACACGTTCCGACCATGGTAGAGAAGAGAAAAAGACGGCCGGAAAAGGCCGTGGGGGAGTTTTGAAATGGGGACGGTCCTGGACTCAGTCGGCAAGCTGATTGCCGCGTACCTCTCGAAGGAGGTGCCGGGCTATGAGCCGTTCACGCCGAGCGACCCGGAGCATCTGCGCGGCGTCATCGAGCCCGGCGACGTGCTGCTGGTCGAGGGCAACAACCGCATCTCTGGCATCATCAAATATCTGACGCAGTCGACCTGGTCCCACGGCGCACTCTATGTCGGCCCGATCGAGGGTGCGGAAGAGCCCGACGGCGAGCCGCACGTGCTGATCGAGGCCAATATCGGCGAAGGCGTCACCTCCGCGCCGCTGTCGAAATATTTTCCCTATCACACCCGCGTCTGCCGCCCGGTCGGGCTGTCCTATGAGGACCGCACCACGGTCTGCCGCTATGCAATCAACCGCATCGGCTTCGGCTACGACACCAAGAACATCGTCGACCTGATGCGCTTTCTGTTTCCGCTGCCGATCCCGCAGCGCTGGCGGCGGCGCATGATCTCGATCGGCTCGGGCGATCCCACCAAGATCATCTGCTCGGCCCTGATCGCGCAAGCGTTCGACGCCGTGCGTTACCCGATCCTGCCCAAGATCACCAAGGCCGGCAGCCGTGCTGCCCGCCGCGAGATCCTGCACATCCGCGATTCCTCGCTCTACATGCCCCGCGACTTCGACATCTCGCCCTATTTCGAAGTCGTCAAACCCACCATCGTGCACGGCTTCGACTACACCGCCTTGCACTGGGCCGACAAGCAGAAGCCGCTCGAGGAGGTAGCCGGCACCTTCGGTGTGTTTCCAGAAACGTTCCGTGCGCCGCCGCTCGTTCCTGAAACGATTGACGAAGAGGCGCCGATTCCGGCTGAAGAAGTGAGCGCGCACCCAGCGGAGACGGTCGATCGCGTCACCGTCTCGGAGCGCTTCCGGCGGCTGAAGAAGCTGGCCATGGACCGCCCAAGGCGGCGCGGTCGGGCGCGCGAACGGGCGGCGTAGCCGTCGCTCCACTATCGTCATTGCGAGCGCAGCGAAGCAATCCAGGTCTCTGCCTGAGCAGTCTGGATTGCTTCGTCGCTACGCTCCTCACAATGACGGCGATCTACCGCTCCGCCCGCCCAATCACCGCCATCAGCTCCGCGATCTTCTCGCGCTGGTCCGCCTTGTCGCCGCTCGCGATCGCATGCTCGACGCAATGGGCGACGTGATCTTTCAGAACCTCTTCCTCGACCCGGCGCAGCGCGGCGCGCACCGCCGAGATCTGCGTGACGATGTCGATGCAATAGCGGTCTTCCTCGACCATTTTCGAGAGGCCGCGAACCTGCCCCTCGATCCGGCCGAGACGTTTTCCGACGGATGCCTTGATGTCCTTGCGCATGCGGACTATATACCCCCCTGGGGTATCACTTTGCAAGGCCGGAGCGTGGCAATGAACGACGCCGAACACGAGCACCATCGCAAGCCGGAAACACATTCCGGCTGCGGCTGTTCCAGTAAGGCTGTCCCGGTCGAGAAGCCCGCGGCTGCCTCATGCTGCGGCGCGCACGGCTATCACGCGCATGACCACCGCGCCGCGGCAAAAGTCCGCGATCCCGTCTGCGGCATGACGGTCGATCCCGCGACGTCCAAGCACCGCTTCGATCATCACGGCGCGACCTTCCATTTCTGCTCGGCCGGCTGCCGCAGCAAATTCGCCGCCGACCCCGCAAAATATCTCGCCAAGGACAAGACACCCGAGCCCGAGATGCCCGCAGGCACGATCTACACCTGCCCGATGCATCCGCAGATCCGCCAGGCCGGACCCGGCACCTGCCCGATCTGCGGCATGGCGCTGGAGCCGGAAGTGGCGAGCCTGGAGACCGGTCCCAATCCCGAGCTTGCCGACATGACGCGGCGGTTCTGGATCGGCGGCGCGCTGGCGCTGCCGGCCGTCGTGCTGGAGATGGGCGGCCATCTCGCGGGCCCGCACAATTGGATCGATGCGACGCTGTCGAATCGGATCCAGCTCGTCTTTGCAACGCCAGTGGTGCTGTGGGCCGGCTGGCCGTTCTTCGTCCGCGGCTGGCAGTCGCTGCTGACGCGCAACCTCAACATGTTCACGCTGATCGCGATGGGCACGGGCGTCGCCTATGTCTACAGCCTGATCGGCACCATCACGCCGCAGATTTTCCCGGCCACCTTCCGCGGCCATGAAGGCGCGGTCGCGGTTTATTTCGAGGCCGCGGCGGTCATCACCGTGCTGGTGCTGCTCGGGCAGGTGCTGGAGCTGCGCGCACGCGACGCGACCTCAGGTGCGATCAAGGCGCTGCTGCAGCTCGCTCCGAAGACCGCGCGCCGCGTCGATGCCGACGGTAGCGAGCATGAGGTCGAAATCGACGCCCTTCATGCCGGTGACAGCCTGCGCGTGCGGCCGGGCGAAAAAGTGCCGGTCGACGGCGTCATTCTGGAAGGCCGCTCCTCGCTCGACGAGTCGCTGGTAACAGGCGAATCCATGCCGGTCACCAAGGAGACGGGCGCGAAGGTGATCGCCGGCACGCTCAACCAGTCCGGCAGCTTCATCATGCGCGCCGAGAAGGTCGGGCGTGAGACGCTGCTGTCGCAGATCGTGCAGATGGTCGCGGACGCGCAGCGCTCGCGCGCGCCGATCCAGCGTCTCGCCGACCAGGTCGCGGGCTGGTTCGTGCCGGCGGTGATCGCCGTTGCCGTCATCGCGTTCGCAGCCTGGGCCTGGTTCGGACCGGAGCCGCGGCTGGCCTTCGGCCTCGTCGCCGCCGTCAGCGTGCTGATCATCGCCTGCCCCTGCGCGCTTGGCCTGGCGACTCCGATGTCGATCATGGTCGGCGTCGGCCGCGGCGCGCAGGCAGGCGTGCTGATCAAGAACGCCGAGGCGTTGGAACGGATGGAGAAGATCGACACGCTGGTGGTCGACAAGACCGGCACGCTGACCGAGGGCAAGCCGAAGGTGGTCGCGATCGTGCCGGCGGCCGGCTTTGCGGAAGATGACATCCTCCGCTTGGCCGCCAGCGTGGAGCGCGCCAGCGAGCATCCTCTGGCCGACGCGATCATGCGCGCGGCGAAGGAGAAGCAGCTCGCGCTGGGCCAGGTCGAGCAATTCGATTCGCCGACAGGCAAGGGCGCCACCGGCAAGGTCGACGCCAAAACCATCGTGCTCGGCAATGCCAAATATCTGATGTCGATCGGCATCGACACCAAAACGCTCGATGGCGAGGCCGAACGGCTGCGCGGCGATGGCGCGACCGTGATCAACATGGCCGTCGACGGCCGGCTCGCCGGCCTGTTCGCGATCGCCGATCCGGTCAAGGCTTCCACGCCGGAGGCGCTGAAGGCACTCGCGGCCGAAGGCATCAAGGTCATCATGCTGACCGGCGACAACCGCACGACGGCGGAGGCTGTCGCGCGCAGGCTCGGCATCGCCGATGTCGAGGCCGAGGTGCTGCCGGATCAGAAGAGCGCGGTGGTGACAAAGCTGCAGAAGGCCGGCCGCAGCGTCGCGATGGCTGGCGACGGCGTCAACGACGCGCCAGCGCTGGCCGCAGCCGAAGTCGGCATCGCCATGGGCACCGGCACGGACGTGGCGATGGAGAGCGCCGGCGTCACCTTGCTGAAGGGCGATCTGACCGGCATCGTGCGTGCGCGAAAATTGTCGCAGGCGACGATGAGCAACATCCGGCAAAACCTGTTCTTTGCCTTCATCTACAACGCCGCAGGCATTCCGATCGCGGCCGGAATCCTTTATCCAACGTTCGGCGTGCTGCTGTCGCCGATCATCGCCGCGGCCGCGATGGCGCTGTCCTCGGTCAGCGTCGTTGGAAACGCGCTGCGGCTACGGGCAACGCGGCTGTGAGCGAGCGCCTTCTCTCTCGCACCGTTCACGAAACGCGGTAAGATGCGCGTAGCCTGGACGAAGCGGAGCCGACGAAGGCACGCCAGCACGCGCACCGGCATGAGTAGATTTGCCGCGCAGGCGGTGCGTTCCCCTCTCCCCTTGTGAGAAAGGGTGGCTCGCCGCGAAGCGGCGAGACGGGTGAGGGGTATGTCTCCGCGACTACTTTCCTTCGAGCTTGCGGAGAGAGACCCCTCATCCGGCGCTTCGCGCCACCTTCTCCCGCAAGGGGGAGAAGGGAAGGGCGTTCCGCTTGCGGATTTAAGCCGCCTTCGCCGCGCTCCCACCCGGCAATCCCGCCCGAGCGAGGCCGCCGTAGAGCTGCTCGTTCGGCATCTCCTCGCGCAGGATCCTGCGCACCGTGATCAGCTTCTCCAAATCGATGCCGGTCGCAAAGCCCTTGCTCTCGCACAGGAACACGAGATCCTCGAACACGACATTGCCGGTCGCACCGGGGGCGAAGGGGCAGCCACCGAGGCCGCCGAGCGAGCCGTCGAGGATCCGCGCGCCTTCGTCGAGCGCCGCGGCCGCGTTCGCGATGCCCATGCCGCGGGTATCGTGTAGATGGATGCAGATCGGCTTCGACCCTGCGAGCTTCACCGCGGCGCGCGTCAGCTCCGCCACCTGCTTCGGCCCGGCATAGCCCACGGTGTCGGCGATGCCGACGAAATCGACACCGGCTTCGAGGCATTTGTCGACCAGCCGCAGCACTTCTGCAGGGTCGACCGCCCCGGTGATCGAGCAGCCCAGCGCCATCGAGATCGCCGCGTTGACGAGCGGCTTGTGGCTGGTGGCATCGCGCATCTCGCACAGGCGTTTCAGATTGGCGATGGCGGACTCGCGCGAGCGGTGCGCATTGGCCTGGCTGTGCTCTTCCGTCGCAGAGACCACGGAGGCGATTTCGCCGACGCCGGATTCCAGCGCCTCGTTCACGCCGCGTTCGTTGAGCGCAAGCGCGATGCCATGCGCGCCGGACAATGAAGCGACGGTCGCGACGACATCACGAACATCGACGAATTGCGGAAAAGTCTTCGCCGGCAGGAACGAGCCGACCTCGAAATGCCGCACGCCAGCGGCATATTCCTCGCGCACCCAGCGTTGCTTGGCGTCGGTGGACGGAATTTTCTTCACGAGCTGGAGCCCGTCGCGCAGGCCGACTTCGCGCAGGCTGACGCGTTCTGCGGGGTAAATCTCCTGAATCCGGCTCATCCGCGCCTCCCTGTTGTTTTTGACGTGACATCTTCATTTTCATTGTCGATCTCGGCGCGAACGGCCGCAGTGTCGGCGCCGAGCGGCGCGACCCTCAGGCCTTCGCCGATATGGCTGCCGTTCCATTCGATCGGCAGCGCCGGCACCCGGAACGGCTTGCCGTCGGCGGTGACATTGTTGACGAGCCCGCCCGGCCGCAGCACATGCGGATCGGTGAAGAGATCCTCGGGCCGGTTGATCGGCGAAAAGCAGATGTTGAGCGCATCGAGCCTCTCGGACAGTCTTGCCACGTCCCACTGCCTGATGATCCCGGCCGCGCGCGGAATGATCCGGCCACGCGCCAGGATGCGATCGGTCGTGGTGCGCAAGGCGGGATCATCGAGGAATTCAGTCAGGCCGAACTCGCGGCAAAAGCTCTGCCAATGGCCTTCGGTGACGACGCCGATGAAGATGCGCTCGCCGCCGGCGGTCTCGAAGATGTCATAGATTGGCCAGGCATGCTCGCGCTCCGGCATCGAGCGCGGCTTGTTCCCGGTCATCTCGTATTCGACCATGTGCTGGGCAACCAGAAACAGGCAGTTCTCGAACAGGCCGATGCGGATGTCGGCGCCGTCGCGTTTTCCTCCGCGCTTCTGATAGAGCGCCGCGAGGATCGCGATCACACCGAACATGCCGCCCATGATGTCGTTGGCGGACGAGCCGACGCGCTGGGGCTTTTCGCTGGTGCCGGTCATGGCGGCAAGGCCCGCCATCATCTGCACCACCTCGTCGAGCGCGGGGCGGTGCTCGTAGGGACCGGAGAGGAATCCCTTGTGGCCGGCAATGATCAGACCCGGATGCCGGCGGCGCAATTCGTCCGCGCCAAGCCCCTGCTTACCGAGCTGGCCGTCGCGAAAATTCTCAAGGAACACGTCGGCGGTCGCCAGCAGCCGGTGCATGGTGTCGCGATCCTCAGTCTTCTCGAAATCCAGCACCACGCTGCGCTTGCCGCGGTTGAACAATGGGAAAAAGGCGGTCCCCATGCCCCCCAAGCTCCGGGTCTTGTCGCCCGCAGGCGGCTCGACCTTGATCACGTCGGCTCCGAGCTGCGCCAGGATCATGCCGCAGGTCGGGCCCATGACCATGTGGGTCATCTCGACCACGCGCACGCCTGCAAGCGGCAATCCGTCCGCCGATTCTTCCATCGCCATATGCGCCTGTTCCTTTGCCGCGCTGGTTCCGCTTGTTGTCAAGCGGGTTGGTGGAGCAACGGTCTTGCCGAATTCATCGTGGCTTCGTTGATGCCAGCGGTCAATCCGGCCATAAGCGGTGCCGCCGATCTCCCTTGCCGAAGTGGCCCGGGGTGTCTACCTCTCGCGGGTGATTTCGTGAGAGGAACTCCCATGCTGGATGCCGCCGTCAAGGCGCTGTCACAAATGATCTCGCCGCCGATGCGCTCGATCCTGTGGCGGTCGATCGGCGTCGCACTGGTGCTGATCATCGTGCTGGCGATCGGCTTGCAGCGGCTGCTGAGCTGGTTTGCGACCTATGGCGAGGCGTGGCTGGAAGGCCTGCTCGGTCCGGGTTGGCACTCATCGCTCGAGGTGTTGTCCTGGATCATTTCGATCGCCGCGGGCCTCGGCGTCGTGTTCGGGGCTGTGTTCCTGATGCCCGCGATCACCTCCCTGGTTGCGAGCGTGTTCGTCGACGACGTCGCCGACATCGTCGAGCGCGAGCACTATCCGGCGGAGCGGCCGGGGATCGCGCTGCCGTTCAGCCAGGCGATCTACGAGGGCGTCAAGACCGCGCTGCTGACGATCCTGGTCTATCTGGTCGCATTACCGCTGGTGCTTTTCGCCGGCGCCGGTTTCCTGGTCTTCTTCCTCGCCACGGCCTGGCTGCTCGGCCGCGAATATTTCGAGCTCGCGGCGATGCGGTTTCGCTCGCCGGAGGAAGCCAAGGCGATGCGGCGCGACAACGCCGCCACCATCTTCACCGCGGGCCTGTTCATCGCAGCCTTCGTCTCGATCCCGATCGTCAATCTGGCGACGCCGATCTTCGCCATGGCCTTCATGGTTCACATGCACAAGCGGCTGTCAGGTCCGCGGCCCGAGCTGATCGAGCCGGCGCGGCAGATGCGGTAGGTCAAGCGGACTTGGCGGCGCGCTCGTACGACGCCCCCTCGTAGAGGCGCTCTGCGTCCCGCTTGTCTTGATTTTGCTCTCCGCCGCCGTAAGGTACGCAGCATGATTTTCATGTCCACATTCTTCCCGCTGATCTGAGCGACCAAGTCGTTCCGGCGTATCGCGCCAATCAGATCAAGACGGCTGCGCTGACGCGGTGGCCGAACGGAGAAATGTGCAATGCCCAAAACCGAGCGCATCGGCGTGACCTCTCATCGGGTCCTAAACTTCATCGACGACGGTTTCATCAAGATCGAGAACGCCTTCAGCACGCACCTTGCGGAACAATGCAGGGACGAATTGTGGGCGGATATTGGTCTATCGCCACACGAGCCCGAAAGCTGGACCCAGCCGGTCATTCGGGTGGGATCCAAGACCTCGCCACCATTCATTGAAGCCGCCAACACGCCGATCCTGCACGAAGCCTATGACCAACTCGCGGGTGACCGCCGCTGGATCGCGCCCAATGCGCTCGGAACTTTTCCGGTCCGCTTTCCCTCACCGGAATCCCCTGGTGATGATGGCTGGCATGTGGACATGAGTTTCGGCTTCGATAATCCGGATTTCATGCAGTGGCGCGTCAATGTGAAGAGCAGCGGACGCGCATTGCTAATGCTCTTCCTGTTCTCGGGCGTAGGCCCTGAGGATGCGCCAACGAAGATACGGAAAGGTTCGCACGCCACCATCGCCCGGGAGCTGCTGCCCTATGGCGATGCAGGCGCAACGCTGGAGCAGATCTCTGCCAACGGTTACGCTTCTACGGAAGATTGCGACGTTGAACTGGCAATCGGTGCGGCAGGGACCGTTTATCTCTGCCATCCATTCCTGGTTCACGCCGCGCAACCTCACCGGGGGAAGCGCCCGCGTTTCATGGCACAGCCGCCGCTGCTGCCAACAGGCGAGTTCGACCCGGCGTTGCCACCCTCGCCGGTTCAGATCGCCATCCGTCGGGCTTGTGGTCTGACGTTATAGTCAGAGCCAACCCGGACCGTCGCTCGGCGCGTGGGTCGTCTGGATCCTGAACCTACGTCAGGGGCACTCCGCATCTGCGCAACAGCATCCTGGCGAAGCCGAACGGCGCCGGCGTGAACGGGCCGGGCGGGGCACGGGTGACTAGGGCGACGACGCCGAGCGCCGCCATCGCGACCCAGAAGCACAGCCAGAAGCCGTCGATATAGGCGAGCACATTGGCCTCGCGCTGGACGAGGCCGGCGAGCGTACCGACCGCGCGTGCCTGTGCCGAGCCGGCACCATGGGCCGCAAAATGGTCGGCGAGCTGTTTCAGCATGCGGACCACGTCGACGTCGCCGACACCGAGATTCTGGCCGAGATAGAAGGAATGGATCTGCTCGCGGACGCGCAGCCACGTCCCCATCAACGCGACGCCGATCTCGGCGCCACCGAGCCGCATGATCTGGATATAGGCGGCAAACGAGGTCGCACGGCTCGGATCGGAGTTGGACAGCAGCGTGATGATCAGCGGCAGCAAGGTCAGCGACTGCCCGATCGCCTGGAGCAGCACGATGCCCGCGAAATCCTCGCGCGCCCAATCATGGCTGAGCTGCGTGCCCCAGAGATTGGCGGCGGCGAAACAGGCAAATCCCACGACCACCACCGTGCGCGTATCGAAATGCCGCAGCAGCCAGATCGAGAGCGGCACCAGCACGAACATTGGCAAGGCGCCATAGGTGAGCAGCAGCAAGCCACTCTGCTCCGGCCTGAGCAGGGCGATGGTGGCGAGGAAATTCGGCACCAGCGACGCGTTGGAGAGGCTGGTCAGCGTGTAGAGCAGGATCAGGACCAGCCCCAGGCCGATATTGCGCGAGAACAAGACGTTCACATGCGCCCAGGGCTGCCGCACCAGGGACTCGTTGACGAGGAAGCCCGCGACCAGCACCGCGCCGGCAATGATCAACGCCATCACAGTCCCCGACCCCAGCCAGTCCAGACGGTTGCCCTGGTCGAGCCCGGCATAGATCATCGAGACGCCGGCGCCGAGCAGCAGCATGCCGCCCCAATCGGCGTCGCGCAGCTTCACCGGCTCGTTCGGCGTGCCCCAATAGACCATCAGGCCCATCAGCGGCGCGATCAGGACGCTCTGCCAGTACAGCCATTGCCAGCCGAGATGGTCGACATAGAAGCCGACCAGCGAGCTCGATGTATCGAGCGCGAAGCCGACGCGGATCGAATAGATCGAGATCGCCGGAAGCCACCAGCGGATCGGTAAATTGCGGAACACGATCATCAGCGTCGCCGGCACGAAGGTGCCGAGCAGGAGGCCATGCACGACGCTGAGCGCGAGCAATGTCGGATAGTCGTGCACGAACGGGATGATCAGCGAGACCGCGGCATAGACGAGGCTGGGGATACCCAGCACGCGACGCAGGCCGAATACGGTGGCAAGCCAGGCCACCGCGGGCGCGATGAAGATCTGCGAGCCGATGCCCGCCGTGGAGAGCCATGCGCCTTCGTCGAACGAGAGCGAGAACGCGCCGCGCAGGTCCGGCAGGCCAATCGTGGTCAGCCGGCTGTCAAAATTGGCGAGGAACGAGCCGAGCAGCACCGCCGCCACCGCAAACAGCGGCTGCGGGGCGACGCCGCCGCGCGAGAGCGGTCCGCGACTGGAATCGTCATTTTCCGCCATTGCCGGCCTTGGTGTCGATGCTGGTGACGACCGACATGCCCGGCACCAGCCGCGCCAGCAGCGGCTGGTTGTCGTCGAACTGGATGCGCACGGGAATGCGCTGCACGACTTTGGTGAAGTTGCCGGTTGCGTTGTCCGGTGGCAGCAGCGCGACCTGCGCGCCGGTCGCGGGCGCAATGCGCTCGACCCGGCCGCGCAGCTTCTCGCGCGGGAAACTGTCGACGGTGATCTCGACCGGCTGACCCGGTGCGACGTGGGTAAGCTGGGTCTCCTTGTAATTCGCGATCACATAGACCTTCGGCAACGGCACGACGTTGATGAGGTTGGTGCCGATGTTGACGTAGTCGCCGGGCTGGACCTGTCGCTCGCCGACGACGCCATCGAACGGCGCGGATATCTTGGTGTAGCCGAGCTTTAGCTTCGCGCTCGCCAGCGTCGCCTTGGTCGCTTCGAGATCGGCCGCGCGCTGCTTCCTGGTGCCTTGCAGGACTTCGAGCTGATGCTGCTGGGCCGCGATCACGGCGCGGCTCGCGCGCACGTCGGCCTGCGCCTTGGCATAGCCTGCGACCGCCTGTTCGAAGCGCTGCCGCGTACCGGATTCGGTCTGCGACAGCGACTGCTGACGCTCCTGCTCCTGCCGCGCCTCGACCTCCACGGCTTCGGCCGAGAGCCGCGCGGCTTGCGCCTGCGCAATCGTCGCATATTGCAGCTCGATCTGGTTCGCCAGATTGTCGAGCACGGCCTGCGCAGCGGCGACCGCCGCTTCGGCCTGCGCGACTTGCGTCTCATAGTCGGCAGGATCGATCTGGATCAGGAGATCGCCGGCCTTGACGCGCTGGAAGTCGGTGACCCCGACGGTCAGCACTTCGCCGGAGACGCGACTGGCGAGCCGCGTCAGCTCGGCGCGCACATAGGCGTCGTTGGTGGTCTGGACCACCGAATTGCCGACCCATTCGTCGAAGCGCTGCGTTGCAAGCGCGACGAAGCCGAGCGCGACGATCACCGCGAACAGCGGAATCGCGAGCCGGCTCCAGAGCGAACTCGCCGGTGGCTGCGTTGGCTTCGGTGGCGGCGGCGGTGTAGCAGGAGGTGGCGATGGCGAGATTTGTTCCTGCTGACTCACGCTAGACTCCAAACCACTTTCCCGAACGCTATTTTCAGACCGTCTTTTCCGGCCACCGGCAGAGATCGTTGATCAGGCAAACCTCGCAGCGCGGCTTGCGCGCGAGGCAAGTATAGCGGCCATGCAGGATCAGCCAATGATGGGCATGCAGCATGAACTCGGCCGGGATCACCTTTTCGAGACCGAGCTCGACCTCCAGCGGCGTCTTGCCGGGCGCAAGTCCGGTCCGGTTGCCGACGCGGAAGACATGCGTATCGACCGCCATGGTGTGCTCGCCGAAGGCCATGTTGAGCACGACATTGGCGGTCTTGCGCCCGGCGCCGGGCAACGACTCGATCCCGACGCGCGTGCGCGGCACCTCGCCGCCGAACTCGCTGAGCAGCTTCGCCGACAGCGCGATGACGTTTCTGGCCTTGGTGCGATAGAGCCCGATGGTCTTGATGTACTCGCGCAGGCGTTCCTCGCCGAGGTCAAGCATCTTCTGGGGCGTGTCGGCGACCGCAAACAGCGCGCGCGTCGCCTTGTTGACGCCGGCGTCAGTCGCCTGTGCCGACAGCACCACGGCAACCAGCAGCGTGAACGGATTGACGTGCTCGAGCTCCCCCTTTGGCTCCGGGTTAGCCTTGCGGAAACGGCTGAAGGCCTCGCGGACTTCGGGCGGCGTCCAGGGTTTCATGGCTTTGAGAGATTTCTTGCCGGGGGCCTTGGGCTTCGCGGCGGCCACCTTCGCCTTTTTCTTCGGCACGGACGTTTTGCGGGGGGCCGGCGTGCGGGTGATTTTCGCCATGATCGGGATATACTGAGGGACGATGAGCACAGGCAATGAAATTGAGCGCGAACGATCTGCAAGCGAGGCTGAGCCTCAGATCTTTTCCGCGCGCCTGACGCCGCACCGCTCGCTGAACCGCACCGGCTTCCTCGCCGTGATGCTGTTCCTGAGCGCCGTCAGCTTCGTCACCGGCCTCGTCTTCCTGATGATGGGCGCCTGGCCGGTGTTCGGCTTTTTCGGCCTCGACGTGCTGGTGATCTGGTGGGCTTTCAAGGCCAATTTCCGTGCGGCGCGGGCCAGCGAGGAGATCGTGGTCACGCCATCTGAATTGCGCGTGCGGCGCGTCAGCCAGCATGGCCAGGTCGTCGAATGGACCTTCAATCCGCTCTGGGTTCGACTCGACATGGAAATCGACGAGGATTTTGGCATCGAGCACCTCTATCTGATCTCGCGAGGTCACCAGATCCAGATCGCCCGCTTCCTGGGGCCGGACGAAAAGGCAAGTTTCTACAAGGGTTTGGTTGAGGCCTTAAATGCCGCCAGGCGCGGTCCGACCTACAATCCGGTGACCTGATTTGCGGATCGGAAATCGGGTGGTTTCGTACCCCGCCCCCTCCTACATTTCCAGGCATGATGACACTCGCGATACATGACCAGCGCCTGGCCGGGCCGGGCTCCCAGAACGCCGCGATGCGCGACTATGATTCCGTGCGCCGGGCGATCGCCTTCATCTCCGAAAAATGGCGCACGCAGCCGACCATCGAGGCGATGGCGGATGCGGCCGGCGTCACCCCGGACGAGCTGCACCATCTGTTCCGCCGCTGGGCCTCGATCACGCCGAAGGCTTTTATGCAGGCGCTCACGCTCGATCACGCCAAGGGCTTGCTCAGGGATTCGGCGAGTATCCTCGACGCCGCGCTTGACTCCGGTTTGTCGGGTCCGGGCCGGCTGCACGATCTCTTCGTCACCCATGAGGCGATGTCGCCGGGCGAATGGAAGAACGGCGGCGCCGGCCTCACCTTGCGCTACGGCTTCCATCACTCACCGTTCGGCACCGCGATCGTGATCGCGACCGATCGCGGATTGTCGGGACTCGCTTTCGCCGATCCCGGTGAGGAACAGGTGGCGCTTGCCGATATGACGCGGCGATGGCGGAACGCAACTTACGTCGAGGATCACGAAGGTACCGCACCATTGGCGCAGCGCATCTTCGACACAAAACTCTGGCGGCCGGACCAGCCGCTGCGCGTGGTGATGATCGGTACCGATTTCGAGGTGCGGGTGTGGGAGACCTTGCTGAAGATCCCGATGGGCCGCGCGGTGTCCTATTCGGACATCGCCTGCAACATCAACAGCCCGAAAGCGTCACGCGCCGTCGGCGCCGCCGTCGGCAAGAACCCGGTGTCCTTCGTCGTGCCCTGCCACCGCGCGCTCGGCAAGAGCGGCACGCTCACCGGCTACCACTGGGGCATCACTCGCAAGCAGGCGATGCTGGGCTGGGAGGCCGGGCAGCTGGGGCTGCAGTAAGAGTTGCCACGCGTAAACTGCCCCACTTAGTCGTCCTGGCGAAAGCCAGGACGACACCGAGTGCTTGGCGGGACTCAGTCGCGCGCGAACGTCTTTATCCCGCCAGATCCAGCTTCGATGCCACCGTCGAATCCGCATTGAGCCGGTAGATGATCGGCACGCCGGTGGCGAGCTCGCGCTTCAAAATGCCTTCGGGCGAGAGCTTTTCCAGCACCATGATCAGCGCGCGCAGCGAATTGCCGTGAGCCGCGACCAATGTGCGCTTGCCGTTGAGCACGCCGGGCAGGATCTCCTGCACGTAATACGGCAGCGCGCGCGCCAGCGTGTCCTTCAGGCTTTCGCCACCGGGCGGCGGCACGTCGTAGGAGCGGCGCCAGATCAGCACCTGGTCCTCGCCCCATTTCTTGCGGGCGTCATCCTTGTTGAGACCGGAGAGATCGCCATAGTCGCGCTCGTTCAGCGCGAGGTTCTTCGTCGTCGACAGGCCCTTCTGGTCGAGCTCGCCGAGAATGAGATCGAGCGTGTGCTGTGCGCGCGTCAAGACCGAGGTGTATGCAACGTCGAACACGAGACCCTGCGCCTTCAGCTTGCGGCCGGCTTCCGAGGCTTCCTTGACGCCGAGCTCGGTGAGATCAGGATCCTTCCAGCCCGTGAAGAGGTTCTTCAGATTCCATTCGCTCTGGCCGTGCCGCACCAGCACGAGAAGACGTTCGCTCATCGACTGCTTTTCCGTTTCGTTCGTTGTTTAAGCATGATCTTGTCGGAAAACCGCTTCACACTTTTCCGGATCATGCTTCGTTCAGATGTCGGACAGGCCGAGTACGTCGGCCATGGAGTAGTGCCCCGGCTTCTTGCCATGCGCCCAGAGCGCGGCTTTCAGCGCGCCGTGGGCGAACAGCATGCGATCCTCCGCGTGATGCGACAGCGTCAGGCGCTCGAACGCGCCGAGGAAGCTCACGCTGTGATCGCCGGCCGCGGTGCCGCCGCGCAACGACGCAAAGCCGATGTCGCCGGGCTTGCGTGCGCCGGTGATGCCGTCGCGGCCGCGGTCTGCATGCTCGTCGAGCGCGATGCCGCGGCCGCTAGCTGCGGCCTGGCCCAGCATCAGTGCCGTGCCCGAGGGCGCGTCGATCTTCATGCGGTGATGGGTCTCGACGATCTCGATGTCGAAGCTCTCGTCGAGCGCCTTGGCGACTCGCTTGACCACAGCGGCAAGCAGATTGACACCCAGGCTCATATTGCCGGACTGCACCACGACGGCGCGGTTGGTGACGCTCTTGATCACGGCGTTGTCGGAGCCCGACAGGCCGGTCGTTCCGACCACGTGCACGAGGCCGCGCTCGGCGGCGATCGCGACATTGGCGAGGGTCGCCGCGGGCACGGTGAAATCCAGAATGCCGTCGGCGTCCTTCGACATCGCCCAGAGATCGCCGGAGAGTTTGATGCCATTGGCCGGCAGACCTGCCATCACGCCGGCATCCTTGCCGAGCAGCTCCGAGCCCGGCGCCTCCAGCGCGCCGGCCAGCACCGCGCCTTTGGTCTCGGCAATCGCCCGCGTCAGCGCCCGGCCCATCCGGCCGCCGGCTCCAGCAACGATCAAGCGCATATCGGACATGGTGCGATCCTCTCACGGCCGTTGTAGCGGGGGGATGCAGTTCCGGCAACCGAGGGGGATTAGGGGCAGGTCGCCTGCGGCCATCCTTCGAGACGCCCGCCTGTGGCGGCCCTCAGGATGAGGTCGCGTCTTGCGGCAAGATATCAGACCCTCATGGTGAGGAGCCCGCAAGGCGGGCGTTCCGGACGATGCTCTGCATCGCCGGGCGAACCATGCAGGCCGAGCATTTCGGCAAGAGTAATAAGAGGAGTTCGCGCCTCAGCCGTCTGACGATTGCGGGCCGTCATAGCCCTCGATGACGATGAGGTCGGCGACGGAGTGCGGCTGGCGCACCTTGATGTTGGCCTGGTATTCCGGCGAGTTGTAGCAGGCGATCGCGGTCTCGTAGTCCGGGAATTCGATCACGACATTGCGGGTGCGGCTGGCGCCTTCGACGGTGGTGAACTTGCCGGCGCGGACGACGAAGCGGCCACCCCATTTCTTGAAGATCGGACCATTGGCGACGGCATAGGGCTTGTAGCCCTCGTCACTGCTCACGTCGACGCGTCCGATCCAGTAGCCTTTTGCCATTGTTCTTCTCCCTGTGTTGGTAGTTAGCCGAGCGCTTGCGCGATCTCGGCCTGGATGGCCTCGGCGATCGCCCTGGAGTCCGTGGCTTCCACCACCGGCCGCCCGACCACGAGATAATCCGCGCCGGCCGCAATCGCGCGGCCCGGCGTCATGATGCGTTTCTGGTCGCCGCTCGCGGCGCCCGCCGGCCGGATGCCGGGGGTGACGAGGCTCATCTGGTGGCCGACGATCTTGCGCAAGGCTCCGACTTCCTCGGGCGACGATACCAGCCCGTCGATGCCGAGCACCTGCGCCTGCTGCGCGCGCGCTTCGACGAGCTCGGAGACGCCGAGCCGGAAGCCTGCCGCGTGCAGATCGTCCTCGTTGTAGGACGTCAGAACAGTGACGGCGAGGATCTTCAGGTTCGAGCTGCCGCGACCTTCGACGGCACCCTTCATGGTCTGCGGATAAGCGTGCACGGTGAGGAAGGTCGCGCCGAGCCTTGTGATGCTGTCGACGCCCTGCGCCACGGTGTTGCCGATGTCGTGCAGCTTGAGATCGAGAAAGACCTTCTTGCCCTGGTCGGCGAGCTTGCCGACCAGCGGCAAGCCGCCGGCATAAGCGAGCCGATAGCCGATCTTGTAGAAGGTGACGCTGTCGCCGAGCCGGTTGACCATAGCTTCCGCGGCATCAACGCTGGGCAGATCGAGCGCGACGATCAGGCGGTCTTTCGGGGCAATCTCGGCTGGCGTCATGTCACCTCACATCATGCGTTGGGAAACGTCGATCAACTGCCGCACCAGTTCCTTCAACGCGGCGATATCGCCCTCGTGCTTCAGCCTGTCCATATCGTCATAGGCCTGGTCGGCAAAGGCGAGCGTCAGCTGGCTGGCAATCACATTGGCGTGGCAGGAGGTCAGGATCAGCCGCAACGCCTGCAGCGCGCGAGCCGCGCCAAGCCGGCTCTGCGAGGCGCCGGCGAGCGCGAAGACGCGGTTGCGGAACACCTCGCCGCGCGGCTCGTGCAGCTCATGCACGCGGCTGACCCAGTCGATCGCGTTCTTCAGCAGCGGCGGCACCGAGGCGTTGTATTCGGGCGAGACGATCAACACGCCATGATGCGCGCCGATCATGCGCTTGAGATTGATCGCGTGCTTCGGCACACCGGATTTGGCCTGCAGGTCGCCGTCATAAATCGGCAGCGGAAAATCGGCGAGCGAGATCCGGGTGACGTCGACACCGGCCTGATCGAATGCATAGGCAGCGACCGCTGCCAGCTTCGCATTTTGCGAGCCGGTGCGCAGGGAGCCGGGAATGATCAGAATTTTCGGTGCGGACATCCGCTTCCATGCGTTCGGCGAAACGAGACCGCCACGCAAACAGGAATGCCGGCGGAATTAGTCCTTGCGATACACCCAGACGCGGGCCGGCGGAAGGTTCATCCAGATCCGTTCGGAGGCCTCTGTGGACACGCCGGGCAGCGATTTCGGAATCGGCGGCACCACCGCATAGGTGAACTGGACGAAGGGCGCACCGGGCGCCAGGGCCGTGAAGGCGTCGCGGATGAGCCGCAGCCGCGTCAGCATCGGTTTTGTGACCAGCGGCAGGCCGGAGACGACCGCGGAGGCCGGCGCGCTCAGCACGTTCCACAGGGTGTCGCGCAGACGATAGGCATCGCCCTGCACCACCTTGGCCTGCGGATAGCGGTCGCGCAGCAGGGCGCAGAAGCCCGGATTGTATTCGACGAGGACGAGACGTTTCTGATCGACGCCGCGCTCGACCAGGGCCGAGGTGATGGCGCCGGTGCCGGGCCCAAGCTCGACCACCGGTGCGTCCGAATTGACGTCGACGTAATGGGCCATGGTCCGGGCCAGCAGCTTGCCCGACGGCATCACCGCACCCATGTGCAGGGGCTTTTCGATCCATGACCGGAGAAAACGCACCTCGTCATCGAGACGGGGCTTCTTCAACGCACGCGCGGACGATGGCAATGGCATGTCGGGACCGGCCGGGACCGCGGGACCGCGGCGTGTCAGAAAATGGTCATAAAGACGTATAGGCCGAAAGCGGCACGGTCAAGACGCGTCAACTCGCCCGATTACCGAAGAAATCCTTGACCTTGGTGAAGAAACCCTCGGATTCCGGCTGGGTGTTGCCGGAGGAGAGTTTGTCGAACTCGGCCAGCAATTCCTGCTGCTTTTTGGTGAGATTTTGCGGGGTCTCGACCACGACCTGAACGTACATGTCGCCCATCTGGCGCGAGCGCAGCACCGGCATGCCTTTTGATGCGATGCGGAATCGACGGCTGGACTGGGTCCCCGCAGGGACCTTCACCTTGGTCTTGCCCTTCTCGATGGTCGGCACCTCGAACTCGCCGCCAAGCGCCGCCGTCACCATCGAGATCGGCACGCGGCAATGCAGATCGGCGCCGTCGCGCTGGAAGAACTGGTGCTGGGCCAGCGACAGGAAGATGTAGAGGTCGCCGGGCGGGCCGCCGCGGACCCCGGCCTCGCCCTCGCCGGCAAGCCTGATCCTGGTGCCGTCCTCGACTCCAGGGGGAATGTTGACCGACAGCGTCCGCTCGCGGGTGACGCGCCCCTGACCCGAGCAGGACGGGCAGGCGTCCTCGATCATCTGGCCGCGGCCCTGGCAGCCCGGACAGGTTCGCTCCAGCGTGAAGAAGCCCTGCGACTGCCGTACGCGTCCGGCGCCGCCGCAGGTCGAGCAGGTCTTCGGCTTGGTACCGGCCTTGGCTCCGATGCCCGAGCAGGCTTCGCAAGTGACCGAGACCGGGATCTCGATCTGCGCGGTCTTGCCGCCAAAAGCTTCCTCGAGCGTGATTTCCATGTTGTAGCGCAGGTCGGCGCCGCGCTCGCGGCCGCCACGGCCCCCGCGCTGTCCGGCCATGCCGAACAAATCTTCGAAAATGTCGGAAAAGGAGGAGGCGAAGCCCGCGCCGAAACCGGCGCCGCCACCGCCGCCCTGCTCGAAGGCGGCATGGCCGTAACGGTCATAGGCGGCGCGCTTGTCCTTGTCTTTCAGGACCTCGTAGGCCTCGTTGATTTCCTTGAACTTGACTTCGCTGGTGTTGTCCCCGGGATTACGGTCGGGGTGAAACTTCATCGCCAGCTTGCGGAACGACGATTTCAGCGCGGAATCGTCGGCATCGCGTTCGACTTCGAGGGTTTCGTAGTAGCAGCGCTTGGTGGACGTGGACATGATGAGCTCGGTCTATCCGATCGCGATTCAAGTCGGAGCGAAGCAACGTCGCCATGCAGCGATATAAGCACCCTTCCGCCTCGCGGCAGAGGATTGCACGGCAGTGTTCAGAATAACGGCTGGGAATTGATCGATCGTAACGGCCCCGATTTTATCAGTGCCGATTTTATCAGTGCCTTGGCTTGTCGAGCCCGACACGATGGCCTCCCCCGCGAGGGAGGAGGCCGTTGGCGTGTGGAGGGTCCAAGCCGTCCGCATCATCACCCTCGCGGGGTTCAGGCGGACTTCTTGTTGGTCTTGTCGTCGTCGACTTCGGTGAATTCCGCGTCGACGACGTCGTCCTTGGCCGCATCCTTCTTGGCGTCGGCCTCGGCCTGCTGCTTGTACATGGCCTCGCCGAGCTTCATCGAAGCCTGGGCCAGCGTTTGGGTCTTGGCCTTGATCGCTTCGGCATCGTCGCCCTTCAGCGCTTCCTTGAGGTCGCTGACGGCATCCTCGATGGCGCGGCGCTCGGTCTCGGCGACCTTCGAACCGTGCTCGGCCAGTGCCTTCTCAGTCGAATGCACCAGTCCATCCGCGTCGTTTTTGGCAGTCACGGCCTCGCGGCGCTTCTTGTCCGCCTCGGCATTGGCCTCGGCGTCCTTGACCATCTTCTCGATGTCGGCTTCCGACAGACCGCCGGAGGCCTGGATGCGGATCTGCTGCTCCTTGGACGTGGCCTTGTCCTTGGCCGAGACGTTGACGATACCGTTGGCGTCGATGTCGAAGGTCACCTCGATCTGCGGCATGCCGCGCGGGGCCGGCGGAATGCCCATCAGGTCGAACTGGCCGAGCATCTTGTTGTCGGCCGCCATTTCACGCTCGCCCTGGAAGACGCGGATGGTGACCGCGTTCTGGCTGTCCTCGGCGGTCGAGAACACCTGGCTCTTCTTGGTCGGGATCGTGGTGTTGCGGTCGATGATGCGGGTGAACACGCCGCCCAGAGTCTCGATGCCCAGCGACAGCGGGGTCACGTCGAGCAGCAGCACGTCCTTGACGTCGCCCTGAAGCACGCCGGCCTGGATCGCGGCGCCGATCGCCACGACTTCGTCTGGGTTGACGCCCTTGTGCGGCTCCTTGCCGAACAGCTGCTTCACGACTTCCTGGACCTTCGGCATGCGCGACATGCCGCCGACCAGCACCACTTCGCCGATCTCGGCGGCGGTGAGGCCGGCATCCTTCAGCGCCTTGCGGCAGGGCTCGACGGTCTTCTGAACGAGGTCATCGACCAGCGCCTCGAACTTGGCGCGGGTGAGCTTCATCGTCAGATGCTTCGGGCCGGTCTGGTCCGCGGTGATGAAGGGCAGGTTGATCTCGGTCTGCGTCGTCGACGACAGCTCGATCTTGGCCTTTTCGGCGGCTTCCTTTAGGCGCTGCAACGCGAGCTTGTCGTTGCGCAGGTTGATGCCCTGCTCCTTCTGGAATTCGTCGGCGAGATAGCCGACCAGGCGCATGTCGAAGTCTTCGCCGCCGAGGAAGGTGTCGCCGTTGGTCGACTTCACCTCGAACACGCCGTCGCCGATTTCGAGAATCGAGATATCGAACGTGCCGCCGCCGAGATCGTACACGGCGATCGTGCCGGCCTTGGTCTTGTCGAGGCCGTAGGCGAGCGCGGCCGCGGTCGGCTCGTTGATGATGCGCAGCACTTCAAGGCCCGCGATCTTGCCGGCGTCCTTGGTCGCCTGGCGCTGGGCGTCGTTGAAGTAGGCGGGCACGGTGATGACGGCCTGGTCGACCTTCTGGCCGAGATGGGCTTCCGCGGTCTCCTTCATCTTCTGCAGGATGAACGCCGAGACCTGCGAGGGCGAGTAGGTCTGGCCGTCGGCCTCGACCCAGGCGTCGCCGTTGGAAGCCTTCACGATCTTGTACGGAACGAGCTTCTTGTCCTTCTCGACCATCGGGTCGTCGTAGCGGCGGCCGATCAGGCGCTTCACTGCGAAGAACGTGCGCTCGGGATTGGTGACGGCCTGGCGCTTGGCCGGCTGGCCGACGAGGCGCTCACCGTCGTCCGTCACGGCGACGATCGAAGGCGTCGTGCGCATGCCTTCGGAATTCTCGATGACTTTGGCGTTCTTGCCATCCATTACGGCGACGCACGAATTCGTGGTGCCGAGGTCGATCCCGATGACCTTTCCCATGGTCCTGTATCCTTGTTTTTGCGGCAGGCTGGCTGGGCCCAGAAGGCACCCGAACCGAAACCCCCTAAGATCAAACATTCGCGATATTGCGATGGTTGGGGGTCATATAGGAGGGGGGGAGGTGCCTGCAAGGACCGAACGCAAGTTTCGGCCGTGAAAACATTGGGTTTTGGAAGAACATATCCGGGCTGCACCGCCCTTGCGGGTGAGGAATTATTAACAGGTCCGCGATTGGCCGGCATCCGCTACCGCATCCCGCCCCGCCCTGTTGCGGCCAGACCAAAACCGTTAAAGGCGGGCAGCCGGCCGGGCTCGTCCTCGGGCTGCCTCGCGCGACAAAGCGGCCGGCTGGCCACCATCGAACGGCCTCAATGTGAACCAATCAGAGTGCCCATGAAGCTGATCCGCCCCCTCGCCGCGCTCGCCCTCCTCGTCGCCTCTACGCTTCCGGCTCTGGCCGCCGACGCCGTTTTCCCACCCGGCTTGCGCCTCGGCATGGTGCCATTGGTCGGCCTCAGCACGGCCAAGACCTTTCCCGGCTTCGAGAGCGAGGACGGCAACGTCAAGGTGCTGATCACGGAGCTGCCGCCGGCCGCCTATGGCGAGGTCGTGAGCGCCTTCAACTCCAACCCGGCCGGCACCAACGGCGTCAAGCAGGACAAGATCGAGACGCCCGCGGGCGTGGCCTATTTCACCACGGAGAGCGGCAAGGCGGGCGAGACGCCAGTGCGGCGCTATTCGATGATCGTGCCGGGCGCCGGCTTCTCCGGCTACGTCGCGGTGCAGATTCCGGAGAATGCGATCAAGATCTACACCGACGAGGCGGTGCGGCAGATGTTCGCGAGCGTCGTCACCCGGAAGCAGGTCTCGGCCGAAGAGCAGATCGCACTGATGCCGTTCAAGATCACCGATCTCGCCGACTTCAAGGACGTCCGCACGCTGGCGCCGGGCTCGAGTATCATCCTGGCCGACGGCGACGAGAGCTCCGGCTATGAATCGAAGCCGTTTATCATCCTCGGCGTGATTGGCGCCACACCGCAAGCCGCCGACGACCGCGCCCGCTTCGCCCAAGAGGCGGCGCTCCAGATTCCCGGCGTGCGCGAGTCGCGCGTCACCATGTCCGAGCCGATCCGCATCAGCGGCCAGCAGGGTTTCGAGACCCGGATCGACGGCGTCAGCGGCAAGGACAAGACGCCGGTGACCGTGGTGCAGTGGATCCGCTTCAGCAGCGGCGGCGCCTCGCTGCGCATCATCGCCAGCGCCCCGCGCGAGCAATGGCCGGCCGCCTTCACCCGCTTCCGCGCGGTCCGCGACGGCATCCAGCCGAAGGGCTAGCAGCATCCGCAAGCGGGAGAGGTGCACCGAACCCGCGGCTCAAGCCCAACCACTCACCAAAGCCGGCTGCATTTTCGGGCTTCTGTTCGTATACGAACGGAACTAGGCTCCCCCTCCGTTGAGTTCATCCTGGAGGGAGGCGAATGATGCTGGATCGGCGACAAGTCTTGGCGGCGCTCGGGACGAGCGCGCTCGTGGCGCTCGCGCCAACCGCAATTCTGGCAGCGGCATCGATCAAGCCGGACGATGCATCCGCGCTGCTCGTGATCGACGTGCAGAATTGCTTCCTGCCCGGCGGCAGCCTCGCCGTGAAGGAAGGCGAGCAGGTGGTGCCCGTCATCAACAAGATCTCGAAAGCATTTTCGAACGTGGTGATGACGCAGGACTGGCACACGCAAGGCCATATTTCCTTCGCGTCAGTCCACGCCGGCAAGAAGCCGTTCGAGACCGTCGATCTTCCCTACGGCAAGCAGGTGCTGTGGCCCGACCATTGCGTGCAGGGCACCGACGGCGCCGCGCTGTCGAAAGACCTTGCGATCCCGCACGCCGAGCTCATCATCCGCAAGGGTTTTCACAAGGACGTCGACAGCTATTCGGCCTTCCTCGAAGCCGACGGCAAGACCTCGACCGGTCTCGCCGGCTATCTGAAGGCGCGCAAGATCAAGCGCGTCTTCGTCGCGGGGCTGGCGACGGATTTCTGCGTCGCCTGGACCGCGCTCGACGCGCGCAAGGCGGGCTTCGAGGTCTATGTGGTGGAAGACGCCTGCCGCGGCATCGACAATCAGGGTTCGCTGGCAAAAGCCTGGGCCGACATGGCAAAGGCCGGCGTGAAGCGGATTCAGTCCGCGGATATCGCGGCGAGCGCGTAGGCCCGGTCAAAAAACTGCAAGACCCTCAGCCTGAGGAGCGCGCTTCTTCGCGCGCGTCTCGAAGGATGAAGGCCGCGCTGCAGCAGCGCGGCCTGCATGGTTCGAGACGGCGCTGACGCGCCTCCTCGCCATGAGGATCGACTTAGTTGGCCGCGCCGTTCGGCTCGTTGCTGTTGGCAGCGGGCGCAGCCTTGGCGCCGCCCTTGGCGACACCGACCAAGGCGGGACGCAGCACGCGCTCGCCGATGGTGTAGCCGGCCTGCATGACCTGCACGACCGTGCCTGCGGGCACCGACGCATCGGGCACCTCGAACATCGCCTGCTGGAAGTTCGGGTCGAACTTCTGGCCCGAGGGGTCGAACTTCTTCACGCCGTGTTTTTCCAGCGCGCTGAGCAGCGAGCGCTCAGTCAGCTCGACGCCCTCGATCAGCGAGGCGAGGCCTGCATCGGCCGCCGCACGGGCTTCGGCCGGAACGGCATCGAGCGCGCGCTGCAGGTTGTCGGCGATGTCGAGCACGTCGCGGGCAAAGCCGGTGATGCCGTAGAGGCGGGCATCCGCGACCTCCTTGGTGGTCCGCTTGCGCAAATTCTCCATTTCGGCCAGCGTCCGCAGCATGCGGTCGCGCGCCTCGGCGACTTCCTTCTGCAGAAGCTCGACGGAGCCGGGCTCGGGATCGTCGGGCATGATGTAGGGTTTTGACACCACGGGCTCGCCGGCCGCAGCACTCGTGTCTTCGGGTTGCCGGTCTCGATCGGTCATCGGCTCTCTTTTCGCATTCGTCTCAGGGGGTTTCTGGCCCGGATATCGTGCTTCGGGCGGCGAAAATCAAGCGCCCGTGATCGGCCCGGCCGCCGGTCAGCCCCCCAAGAGCCGGCTGACGATGCGGGCAGCGTAGTCCACGGTGGGGATCACGCGGGCATAATTCAGCCGCGTCGGCCCGATCACGCCCAAAACGCCGACGATATGGCCGGCGGCGTCCCGATAGGGCGAGATGATGGTGGACGAACCCGACAGCGAGAACAGCTTGTTCTCACTGCCGATGAAGATCCGCACGCCTTCCGCGGTTTCGGCCCGGCCGAGCAGGTCGATCACGCCGCGCTTGGTCTCGAGATCGTCGAACAGCAGGCGAACGCGCTCGAGATCCTCCAGCGCATGCAAATCCTCGAGCAGATTGGCGTGGCCGCGGACGATGAGCTGACGATCCTCGTTCTCGCCGCCGGACCAGCTGGCGATGCCGGCCGAGATCACCTTGTGCGTCAGCTGATCGAGCTCGGTGCGCGCCTCTCCGAGCGCGGTCTCGAGCTCCAGCCGCGCCTCGGCCAGGGTCCGGCCCCGAATGCGGGCATTGAGGAAGTTGCCGGCTTCGGTCAACGCCGAGGATGGAACTCCCGGCGGCAGCGTCAACACGCGATTTTCGACCTGCCCGTCCTCGCCGACCAGGATCACCAATGCCTTTTCCGGTTCCAAGCGGACGAATTCGATATGTTTCAGCCGCGCATTGGATTTCGGCGTCAGCACGACGGCGGCGGCGCGGGTCAGGCCGGAGAGCCGCGTCAATGCCTCCTCGAGCGCAGCCTCCACCGATTGCGCGTGGCCGACGGAGGTCAACTGGCTCTGGATCGCCTGCCGTTCACTGTCATTGAGGTCGCCGACCTGCATCAGGGCATCGACGAAGAACCGCAGGCCAAGTTCCGTCGGCAATCGGCCGGCGGAGGTGTGCGGGGCGTAGATTAGGCCAAGCTGTTCCAGATCGGCCATGACGTTGCGGACCGAGGCCGGCGAAAGCGGCATGGCAATCAGGCGCGAAATATTGCGCGAGCCCACCGGCTCCCCGGTCGCGAGATAGCTTTCGACGATTTGACGAAAGATGTCGCGGGAACGCTCGTTGAGCTGGGCGAGGCCCGCGCGCGGCGCGATCAGATGGATCGGATCGTGATGGGCCACAGACGGTAACTCCTCTAAGACACAGGTAATTTGTCTATCCCGGATGCTTCTGACAAGCGTGGCGTTGGCGGATTGGAAATCGGGGGTGAAGAAGGCCTCGATCTTCCCCCTTGCCGCCCACCCTCACCCCCCCTACAAGCACCGCCAACAGCACTTTTTTGAGAGTTTTGGAGGATTTCCCATGCGGCCAAGCCGCCGTGCGCCCGACGAATTGCGCCCCGTGACGCTGGAGCGCGGCGTGGTCAAATATGCGGAAGGCTCGTGCCTGGTGAAATTCGGCGACACCCACGTGCTGGTCACCGCCACGCTGGAAGACCGCCTGCCGCCATGGCTGAAGGGCCAGGGCCGCGGCTGGGTCACCGCCGAATACGGCATGCTGCCGCGCGCGACCTCGGAACGCACCCGCCGCGAGGCCTCCGCCGGAAAGCAGAGCGGCCGCACCGTCGAAATCCAGCGCCTGATCGGCCGCTCGCTTCGCACCATCATCAATCTCGAAGCGCTCGGTGAGCGCCAGATCACGGTCGATTGCGACGTGCTCCAGGCCGACGGCGGCACCCGCACCGCCTCGATCACCGGTGCCTGGGTCGCGCTCGCCGATTGCGTCAGCTGGATGAAGGCGCGCAACATGGTCAAGGCCAATGTGTTGCGCGACAACGTCGCCGCGATCTCCTGCGGCATCTACAAGGGCACGCCCGTGCTCGACCTCGACTATGCCGAGGACTCCGAAGCCGACACCGACGCCAATTTCGTCATGACCGGCGATGGCCGCATCATCGAGGTCCAGGGCACCGCGGAACGCGAGCCATTCACGGAAGCCGAGTTCCTGGCGTTGATGGCGCTGGCGCGCAAGGGCGTCGCGCGTCTCGTGGACTTGCAGAAACTGGCGGTAGCGTAGTCAATAGCCCGATGCACCGCCGAATCACCGGAAAGCTGGTTATCGCGACCCATAATCCCGGCAAGCTCGCCGAGATGAAGGAGCTACTCGCGCCTTACGGCATCGAAGCAGTGTCGGCCGGCGAGCTCGGCCTTCCCGAGCCGGAAGAAACCGGAAACGATTTCCGCAGCAATGCCGCGATCAAGGCGATCGCGGCGGCGCAGGCAACGAAGCTGCCGTCTTTCGCCGATGATTCCGGCATCGTGGTCGACGCGCTCGACGGCGCGCCCGGCATCTACTCGGCGCGCTGGGCCGGCCCGAACAAGGATTTTGCCGCAGCGATGGCGCAGATCGAGCGTCTGTTGCAGGAGCGCGGCGCGACCACGCCGGCCAAACGCAAGGCGCACTTCGTTTCCGCGCTCTGCGTTGCATGGCCCGACGATCATCTCGAAGAGGTCGAGGGGCGCGTCGACGGCACGCTGGTGTGGCCGCCGCGCGGCACCGCCGGCTTCGGCTACGACCCGATGTTTTTGCCCGACGGCCATAGCCGCACCTTCGGCGAGATGGAGAGCATCGAGAAGCACGGCCTGCCGCCGCTCGGTCTCGGCCTGTCGCATCGTGCCCGCGCCTTCGTGAAACTGGCGGAGATCTGCCTTGAGCCGCGCTAAGGAAGCCTTCGGCGTCTACGTGCACTGGCCGTTCTGCCTGTCGAAGTGCCCCTATTGCGACTTCAACAGCCACGTTCGCCACGCCCCGATCGACGAGCCGCGGTTTGCGTCAGCATTCGCGCGCGAAATCGCTGCGACCGCCCAGCGCGCGCCCGGACGCGAAGTCACCTCGATCTTTCTCGGCGGCGGTACGCCCTCGCTCATGCAGCCTGCAACCGTCGGCGCTGTGCTCGACGCCATCGGCAAGCACTGGACCGTGGCGAAAGACGTCGAAGTCACGCTGGAGGCAAACCCGACCAGCGTCGAGGCTACGCGCTTCGCCGGCTATCGCGCCGCCGGCGTCAACCGCGTCTCGCTCGGCGTGCAGGCGCTCGACGATGCCTCGCTGAAAGCGCTCGGCCGCATGCACAGCGCGCGCGAGGCCCTCGATGCCGTCGCTATCGCGCGCCGCTCGTTCGATCGCTATTCGTTCGACCTGATCTACGCCCGTCCCGACCAGACGCCGGCGATGTGGGCCGATGAATTGCGTCTCGCGATCGGCGAGGCGGCCGAGCATCTGTCGCTCTATCAATTGACGATCGAAGAAGGCACGCCGTTCTTCGGCCTACATCAAGCCGGCAAGCTGAAGACGCCGGATGAAGCGGTCGCACGCGCGCTCTACGACGTCACGCAGGAGACCTGCGACAGGCTCGGCCTGCCCGCCTACGAGATTTCAAATCACGCGCGGCGCGGCGCCGAGTGCCGGCACAATCTGGTCTACTGGCGCGGCGAAGAATATGCCGGCATCGGCCCCGGCGCCCATGGCCGCCTCGACATCGACGGTATCAGGCACGCGACCGCCACCGAGAAGCGCCCCGAAGCCTGGCTGATGCGGGTCGAGACCAACGGCCACGGCGTCGTCACCGACGATCTCCTCAACAGCGAAGAGCGCGCCGACGAATTCCTGCTTATGGGATTGCGCCTCGCCGAGGGCATCGACCCCGAGCGTTACAAAGCGCTCTCCGGCCGCTCACTCGATCCCAAGCGCATCACGCTGCTGAGCGAAGAAGGTGCAATCACGGTGGATGCAACGGGACGGCTGCGCGTGACGAGCAGCGGTTTTCCGGTGCTGGACGCGGTGGTCGCGGATCTCGCGGCGTAAAGTCTCTCCATCGTCGTCCTGGCGAAAGCCCGACGACGTCGAGGAAACAGCTACGCCCCAAAGCTCTTCGGCGAGCCCGCGACCGCAACGCCGCCGCCGGTCGTGACCTTCATCACCGCCAAGCCCCGCTCATTGGTGCCGTCGGCGCGAAAGCGGAACAGGCCGTCGATGCCGGCAAAGCCGGAGGGATTGGTGAGCACGTCCGACGAAAAGCGCGTCGTGCCCTGCGTACGCGCCAGCGCGGCCACCAGGGCGACCGCATCATAGGCAAGCGTGGCGGTGCGCACGGGCTCGGCGCCATATTTGGTGCGATAGCGGCCGGAGAAGGCGCGGAAGCCGGCCGGGTCCGGCGCGGCGTAGAGGCCGCCTTGCAAGTTGGAGCTGGCATAGACGCGCGGACTATCCCACAGGCCGGTGCCGAGCAGCTGGATATTGCGCAGATTCGCACCCGCCGCGCTCATCGCATCGGCGACCGAGACGACGGCGTCGCCATCATCGGCGATGAACAGCGCATCGGCGCTGCCGAGCTGCTGCGCCACGGTCCGGGCCGGCGTGGCGCGATCGGCGCCGTATTTCTCGAACGCGACGATGCGCCCTCCGCGGCGCGGCACCGCCGCCTTCACCGCGGCCTCGACCACATTGCCATAGGCATTGTCGGGCACGAGCACGGCGACGGAGCGCTTCCCGATGCTGGCGGAATATTCGACGATGCGGTTGACGTCGGACTCCGGCAGGAAGCTCAGCAGATAGACACCGCGGCCGGCGATGCTGGAATCGGTCGAGAACGCCATCACCGGGATGCCGCGCGTGCGCGCGATCTGCGCCACCGCAGGCACCGACTGCGCGAATAGCGGCCCCAGGATGATCTCGGCGCCCTCATCGACCGCCTGCTGCGCACTGGCCTGCGCGCCCTGCGGGCTACCATTGTCGTCCTTGATCAGGAGCTGGATGTTGGGATTCTGGAACTCGGCCAGCGCCATCTCGGCGGCGTTGCGCATCGACTGCGCGGCAAGGCCGGCATTGCCAGATGCCGACAGCGGCAGGATCACGGCAACCTTCACCCCGCCGGTGCCGGCGGTCGTCGCCTGTTGCGGCGGGCCGGCCGGCTGGGCCGGAGGCGGGGAGGAACTGCTGAACGGATTGGAGAACTGGCTCAGGCTCTGCTGCACGCCGGCGCAGGCCGACAGCAGCGGCGCGCCGAGCAACAGACCGAGCGCGCTTCGCCGCGTCGCCCCTGACATCAGGGGCCCCTGAACGGGAGACTCCTCCGAAAAGGAGGATCTGGGATCACGTGGGCCCGTCATGACAGTTTCTCTTCCGACCGACCGTCGCCAGCCGGTCACGACATTCTTTCCACGACACCGGCCATGGATTCAGGCATATTGTCGGCAAATAGTTAACTCAAACAAAAGGATAATGCCCGCTTAACGCGGCTTCCTTTCAAGTTCTGGCTAGCTGTCCGCCGTCCGTCACCCAGCATCAAGGCGGCGTTTCCGCCGCGAATATGGCGCTGACGCTTCATTCCCTGGGGAATGTGATGCCGAATGGATCACATTCCAGTCCTGCCTCGCCCCTTGCCTCGCCCAGGCACGATCTTTTTCCGGGGACCGGTTCCCAGCCCCGGGGATCATACCTAAGTTCGTCTGATTATGCGCGCAAAGCCGTCCCCGACAAACACACCTGAGACGACGGAGGCCGCCTCGCGCGGTTTCTCCGTCGACGCCCATCGGCTTGTCGCGCCGAAGGCCGCGCCTGGCCTGCACCTGGTGGCGACCCCCATCGGCAATCTCGGTGACATCACGCTGCGGGCGCTGCAGACCCTCGCCGGGGTCGACGTCATCGCCTGCGAGGACACCCGCATCACGCGGCGTCTGACCGAGCGCTACGACATCTCTGCGCAGCTCAAGCAGTATCACGAGCACAACGCTGAAGCGGCCCGTCCGAAGATCCTGGAGCGGCTTTCGCAGGGCGGCTCGATCGCGCTGGTGTCGGATGCCGGCACGCCGTTGATCTCGGACCCCGGCTACAAGCTGGTGCGCGAGGTCTGCGCCGCCGGCCACGCGGTCTACGCGCTGCCCGGCCCGTCCTCGGTGCTGGCGGCGCTATCGGTCGCAGCGCTGCCGACCGACCGCTTCTTCTTCGAAGGCTTTCTGCCTTCGAAATCCGCCGCGCGAAAGTCGCGCGTGGCCGAGCTTGCGCGCATCGATGCGACGCTGGTGATGTTCGATTCCGGCAACCGCGTGCAGGACACGCTCGCCGAGCTCGCCGAGATCATGGGGACCCGGGAAGCCGCGATTTGCCGCGAGCTGACCAAACTGCACGAGCAGATTTCGCGCGCGACGCTGCGTGAGCTGGCGCGCGATGCCGACACGCTGGAGACGCGCGGCGAATTCGTGCTGGTGATCGCTCCGCCTGCGGCGGATGCCGAGATGCTGACATCGGATGCGCTCGACGACGTCCTGCGTGAGCAGCTTGCCGCGAACAGCGTCAAGGATGCGGTGGCGCATGCGGTCGCCCTCTCGGGCCGGCCGCGCCGCGAGGTCTATGCCCGCGCGCTTGAGCTTGCCAAAGATCTGCGGGGCGGCGATGGCGAAGACTGACGTCCCGTCGGAACCGAAAATCGCCTCGCCCGAGCGCGTCGCCGCGTTCCACACCGGCATCTCTGCGGAAAGCCGCGCTGCGGCTTATCTCATGGCCAAGGGCTACCGCATCCTCGCCAAACGTTACCGCACGCCGCATGGCGAGATCGACATCGTGGCGCGCCGCCGCAATTTGATCGCCTTCGTCGAGGTCAAGGCGCGCGCGACGCTGGACGACGCCGCCTTCGCCGTGACGCCGCGCCAGCAGCAGCGCATCATCGATGCCGCGCAAGGCTGGCTCGTCGCGCATCCCGAGCATGCGGAATTTGAAATGCGATTCGATGCCATGCTGATTGCGCCGAAACGACTTCCACGCCATGTGTTGGCGGCATTCGACGCCTCGACCTGAAAGGCAGACCATGAAACTGAACGTCGCCGTCCAGATGGACCCCATCGCCCGCATCAACATCAAGGGCGATTCCACCTTTGCGCTGCTCCTGGAGGCGCAGAAGCGCGGCCACGGCCTGTCCTATTACACGCCCGACAAGCTCTCGATGGTCGGCGAGGAAATCGTCGCTCCGGTTCAGCTGCTCACCGTGCGCGACGAGCCCGGCAATCATTTCACCCTGGGCGAACCCAGGCGCGAGGCGCTCAACAGCTTCGACGTGGTGTTGCTGCGCCAGGATCCGCCGTTCGACCTCGCCTACATCACCTCGACGCACCTTCTCGAACGCATCCATCCGAAGACACTCGTCGTCAATGACCCCGCATCGGTGCGCAACGCGCCGGAAAAGCTGTTCGTGATGAACTTCCCGCAGCTGATGCCGCCGACGCTGATCTCGCGCGATCTCGACGAGATCAACGCCTTTCGCGACAGGCATGGCGCCGTCGTCATGAAGCCGCTGCACGGCCATGGCGGCGCTGCGGTGTTCCGCGTGATGCCGCAGGACATGAATTTCGGCTCGCTGTTCGACATGTTCTCGGTGACATTCAAGGAAGCCTGGGTGATCCAGCAGTTCATCCCCGAGGTGAAGCACGGCGACAAGCGCATCATCCTGATCAACGGCGAGTTCGCGGGCGCGGTGAATCGTGTCCCGGCCGCCGACGACCTCCGCTCCAACATGGTGCGCGGCGGCGCTGCGCAGGAGACCGAGCTCACGCCGCGCGAGCGCGAGATCTGCGCTACCGTCGGCCCGGCGCTGCGCGAGCGCGGGCTGTTGTTCGTCGGCATCGACGTCATCAACGGCAACCTCACCGAGATCAACGTGACCTCGCCGACCGGCATCCGCGCCATCGCGCGGCTCGGCGGACCGGACGTTGCCGCAAAGCTCTGGGACGTGATCGAGCAAAAGCGCGCGAAGTAGCCGCCGGCCCGTAGCCCGGATGGAGCGCAGCGAAATCCGGGATGCCACATCATGTTCAGCGGCCCCGGATTGCGCTTCGCTCCATCCAGGCTACGTAATGCATGCGCGGCATCACCCCACACACCACTAACCACCCATTCATCATGACGCCGCGCGCATCATTCGAACGCAGTGGCCGC
The DNA here is from genome assembly GCF_023073515.1 of Bradyrhizobium sp. 17. Classification (NCBI taxonomy): domain Bacteria; kingdom Pseudomonadati; phylum Pseudomonadota; class Alphaproteobacteria; order Hyphomicrobiales; family Nitrobacteraceae; genus Bradyrhizobium; species Bradyrhizobium sp. 17. The sequence goes on from NZ_JADPJQ010000036.1 coordinate 33,640, forward strand.
ACTGCGTGAAACTACGGGGCCGGTGGCCGACCGGCTAACGCGACGTTCACCATCTGCCGAAAGACCACAGCGCGGCCGTCGATCACATTCGGCCTCGCAACACCGCTTATACTTTTGCTGCCTACTCATCGATGTCGGGGAGCCCGCCAGGTGCGGTTCGAGTGCCCCGCGTAGAGTAGAAGCGTATGAACACCGCACGCATTGTCGTTCTCGTCATCGCACTGGGCGCCGGCGGCGTCGCTGCGTATCTGGCGAGCGGCTATGACAACAAGCCCGCGCCCGTTCTCCCCGTCGCCGAGAAGCTGCCGACGGTCGAGGTCCTGGTCGCCAAGAACGACATCCAGCTCGGTCAAGCCGTGAAGCCCGAGGACCTGCAATGGCAGCTCTGGCCGGCGGCGACCGCGAGCAGCGCCTTCATCCGCCGCGACAACAGGCCCGAGGCGCAGATCCAGATTGCAGGCTCGATCGCACGCGTGCCGTTGATGCAGGGCGAGCCAATCCGCGAGCAGAAGCTGGTCAGGGCCGACGGCTCCGGCTTCATGGCCGCGATCCTGCCGTCGGGCATGCGCGCCGTCTCCACCGAGATTTCAGCCGAGACTGCCGCCGGCGGCTTCATCCTGCCGAATGACCGCGTCGACATCATGCTGACCCGCCGCCTGAAGAATCCTGACGGGGCCGCCGGTAACGACCTCATCCTATCCGAAGCGATCCTGACCAATATCCGCGTGCTCGCGATCGACCAGGCGCCGAAGGAAAAGGACGGCCAGAACGCCGTCGTCGGCAGGACCGTCACGCTCGAGCTTAAACCCGACCAGGTCGCCGCGCTATCGGCAGCGCGCCAGGGCGGCACGCTGACACTCGCGCTGCGCAGCATCGTCGATGCCAACTCGGTCGACAGCACGCCCGAGGACCAGGCGAGCAAGCGGTCCGGCGGGGTCAACGTGATCCGCTACGGCGTACAGGCGCGGCAACTGACGTCACAGAAGTGATGGGGACATGATGAACTACGGGGATGATCGGACGGGCATGCGCATTCGGGGGAATCGCGCGCGCTCGTTCTGGACGGGGACGATGCTGACCCTGGGGCTCCTCGCAGCCCCCGATGTCGTCAGCGCCGCAGATGCGCCGGTCGGCGACCAGGCGCCGATGCAGGCAGCCGATCTCGATGTTTCGCCGGTCGGGACGATCGCGCCGGCGAAGACGCGCTTCCTGTCGCTCGGCGTCGGCAAGTCCGCCGTCATCGACCTGCCGCGCGACGTCAAGGACGTGCTGGTCGCCGATCCCAAGATCGCCAATGCCGTGATCCGCTCGGCCCAACGCGCCTATATCATCGGCGGACAGGTCGGCCAGACCAACGTCGTGTTCTTCGCCGCAGACGGCCAGCAGGTCGCCGCCTACGATATCGCGGTGAAGCGCGATCTCAACGGCATGCGCACGGCGCTGCGCCAGTCGCTGCCGGGCGTGCAGATCGAAGGCGTCGGCGACAGCGTGATGCTGACAGGCTCGGTATCGAGCCCGGTCGAGGCCCAGCAGGCCGGCGACGTCGCCGCGAAACTGGTCGGCGGCTCCGACAAGGTGGTCAATAACATCATCGTGCGCGGCCGCGACCAGGTGATGCTCAAGGTCGTCGTCGGCGAAGTGCGCCGCGATATCGTCAAGCAGTTGGGCGTCGATCTCAGCGCCAGTCTGAACGCCGGCACCGCGGTGGTGAACTTCAACAATTCCAACCCGTTCTCGGTCAGCGGCGGACCGATCGTCAGCAACAACGGATTAGGTGTCGCCGGTCTCACCAAAGGCTTCGCGACCGTCAGCGCCACGATGCGCGCGATGGAAAGTGCCGGTGTCATGCGCACGCTCGCCGAGCCGAGCCTGACCGCGATCTCCGGCGAATCCGCCACCTTCATCGCCGGCGGCGAATTCCCCATTCCCTCGGGCTATGCCTGCGATCCCGTCACCCACGTTTGCACCACCCAGATCACCTACAAGAAGTTCGGCATCTCCCTGAACTTCACCCCGGTCGTGCTGAGCGAGGGACGGATCAGCCTGCGGGTGATGACCGAGGTGTCCGAGCTGTCGAACCAAAGCGCCATCACGGTGACCCAGGCGCTGTCGTCGAGCTCGACCAACTCGATCACCATCCCCTCGATCCAGACCCGCCGCGCCGAAACGACGCTGGAAATTCCCTCGGGCGGCTCGATGGCCATGGCCGGCCTGATCCAGCAGCAGACCAAACAGGCGATCAACGGCCTGCCCGGCGTCGACCAGGTGCCGATCATCGGCGCGCTGTTCCGCAGCCAGGACTTCGTCAACAACGAAACCGAGCTGATGGTGATCGTGACGCCCTATGTGGTGCGCGCGGTGGCTCAGAAGGAGCTGTCCCGCCCCGACGACGGCTTCGCCCCGGCGTCTGACGCCCAGACGGCGCTGCTCGGTCGCATGAACCGCCTCTATGGCGTCGCGCGCCGCGTCGATCCGATCGCGGGCACGCCCGGCGATTTCGGCTTCATCATCGACTGACGACGAACGGACAGGTTGGGGAACGGGGCAAGAGACGGGGCACGAGGGGATGAAGCGATGACGAAGACCATGGCCGATCGACGTCGCGGGTTGAGCGTCGCGCTGGCACTGACGGGGCTCTCCGTCATGCTGGGCGCCTGCAACACCACCGGCGAGATCGTCACCCAGACGGTGCCGACCGACTATCGCCAGCGTCACCCGATCGCGGTCGAGGAAGCCAAGAAGTCGATCGTGATCTTCGTCGGCAAGGCTCGCGGCGGCCTCTCGGCCGCGCAGCACGCGGACGTCGCCGGCATTGCCCGGGACTGGGTGCGCGAAGGCACCGGCTCGGTCGTGGTCGACGTCCCGGTCAACGCGGCGAATTCGCGCGCGGCGGCGGCGACCTATCACGAGATCCGTTCCGTGCTCGCATCCGTCGGCGTGCCATCGCGTGCCATCGTCCAGCATCCCTATCGGCCCGAGGATCCAGGGCTGCTGCCCACCATCCGCCTGAGCTATTCCCGGATCGCCGCGGTCGCCGGCCCCTGCGGGCTGTGGCCGGAAGATATCGGCCCCTCCATCCTCGACCCCGGCTACAACGAGAACCGGCCCTATTTCAATCTGGGCTGCGCCAGCCAGCGCAACCTCGCGGCCATGATCGACAATCCGGCCGACCTGGAGCAGCCGCGGTCCGAGACGCCGGTCTATAACGCACGGCGTGACATGGCCTTCGAGCGCTATCGCAAGGGCACGCCGATCGCGAGCAGCAATCCAGACGCCGACAAGGCCAAACTCAGCGATACAGGCAGATGACACGCGTCCACGACGAAGAAGCGGACGATCCGCAGCACCCCGAGGAACACATTGCGCCGGTTCCTCGCATCTCCGTGCAAGCCTTTTGCGAGACCGCGCAGACGCTCGCCGCGGTGACCGCGGCCGGGCAGGATCGCCGTCTCGCCAAGGCGCATCTCACGGCCAAGGACGGTGGCCTCGCGGCGGCAATCGAAGTCTATGAAACGATGCCGACGCCGAACGTCATCGTGATCGAATCCGACGGCACCCGCGACATCCTCGAGGGCCTCGACGACCTCGCCGGCGTCTGCGATCCCGGCACCCGTGTGGTCGTGATCGGCAATCCCAACGACACCGCGCCCTATCGCGAGTTGGTCCGCCGCGGCGTCAACGACTATGTGGTGGGACCGGTCGAAACGCTCGACGTCGTCCGCTCGATCTGCAGCCTGTTCTCGGCGTCCGAAACCATCATCACCGGCCGCGTCATCGCGGTGGTCGGGGCCAAGGGCGGTGTCGGTGCCTCCACCGTCGCGCACAATGTGGCCTGGACCATCGCCCGCGACCTCGCGCTCGATTCCGTCGTGATCGATCTCGACCTCGCCTTCGGCACCGCGGGTCTCGACTACAACCAGGACCCGGTGCAAGGCATCGCCAATGCGGTGCTGTCGCAGGATCGGCCGGACACGGCCCTGATAGAGCGTCTGCTCTCCAAATGCACCGAGCGTCTCAGCCTGCTTGCTGCGCCCGCCACCCTTGACCGCGTCTACGATTTCGGCGCGGAGGCCTTTGACGCGGTGTTCGACACGCTGCGCATGACCACGCCCTGCATCGTGCTCGATGTTCCCCATCAATGGTCGGGCTGGACCCGTCGCGCGCTGGTCAACGCGGACGACATCGTCATCGTGGCCGAGCCCGATCTTGCGAACCTGCGCAACACCAAGAACATGCTGAACGTCTTGAAGGCGGCGCGGCCGAACGACCGGCCGCCGCTCTACTGCATCAACCAGGTCGGCATGCCCAAGCGGGCGGAGATCGAGGTCAAGGCCTTCGCCAAGACCATGGAGAGCCAGCCGATCGCGGTGATCCCGTTCGATTCGAAGCTGTTCTCGACCGCGGCCAACAACGGCCAGATGATCGCGGAGGTCTCCAAGAGCCACCGCACCACCGAGCTGTTCCAGAACATGGCGAACCGCCTCGCCGGGCGGGGCGAAGTGAAGAAGCCGAAGCGCTCGCTGCTCGGGCCGCTGCTGAAGAAGCTGAAGGGCAGGTCGGGTCGCGGGTCAGCCCCGCATCGCAAGGCATCCTGAGCAAGGCGTTCTGAGCAAGGCGTTCGGACCAAGGCTTCCTGACACGGCATCCTGACGCGCGCGAGCGAGTTACTTCTCCGCCCGCTGCTGCTTCTTCACCAGCAACTGCCGCAGCGCCGTGACCTTGGCCGCCGCCTGATCCGGCGGCAGGTCCGCCTTCACGATGGCTTCGGCCTCGGCCTGCTTTCCTTCGAGTCCCAGCACGAGCGCGAGATTGGCGCGCACGCGGAAATCGGCGGGATTGCGCTCGTGCGCCCGGCGCATCGTTTCCTCAGCCCGCGGCAGATTGTTCTGCAGCATGTAGGACAGTCCGAGATTGGACAGCACCGACGGCTCGTCCGGCACGATCTTCAGCGCGGCGGCGTAATATTGCTGCGCCTCCTCGTTGCGACCGAGCTGATCGAGCGCGGCGCCTTGCGCCGACAGGATATGCCAGTCGGGATCCTCGGGCGAATGCGCGCGGCCGAGGACGTCGAACGCCTGCTGGAAACTGCCGCTGTCGGCGAGCGCACGGCCGTAGCCGGCGAGCAGCGCCTTGTTGCTGGAATGGGCGAGCACGGCCTGCTCCAGCACCGCGAGCGCCTGCGCGCGCTGGCCGGTCTGGCGCAACGCCTTGCCGTATTCGAGCGCGACGTTGGGATCGCCAGGCTTGGCGCGATAGCGCTCGCGCAGCGCATCCATGTCCGGCTTCACGTCCGGCTTGGCCTCGGCCCTGCCAGCCGTGTCCGACTTTCCGCCGAGCGCGCCGGTGATGTCCTCGATGCCGGTTGTCTGACAGCCGCCGAGGGCCAGGATCAGAAGCGCGGAAAACAGATATCTCGCCGGAAGAGAGGCGACGGACAAACGCTTGGACATACTCTGATCACTCGGCGACTGATCAGAGATGCTTACCGATTAACGCTAAAGTCCCGTTAAGGCGGGGCGCTTCCGAAAGCTCAGTCGGTGAATTCAGCGCCGAACTCGCAGCCGATGCGCCAGCGCAGGCGGCACTGCCGGGAATAGTCGGGCGCGAAGATGATGGTGAATTGCGGCGGCACTTCCAGAAATTCCGCCACGACTTTCACGCCGCCATCCGAAATATCCGTGATCGTGCAGTCCCGCGGCAGCGAACCCGCGCCAAAATGAATCTTGGCGAGCCGCGTGCACATCCGTCGTTCGCTTCTCCGGCGATTTGCAAGCATTTGAATTGTTCACCCGTTAGACCACGGCCCATCCCGCACCCCTAGGAGTAGCGGACATTCGTTGGAATGTGCTGAGCAGAGCAGCTTGCATTCGAGGCGTAGTGTCTTCGTCGTGTTTACGATTGGTTAGGACCTTCCGGCGCCCCTCGACCCGTTCCTGTATTGTTCTTGCAAGAATTGGCCCGCTCTGCTACCCCGAATTGTGCAAAAGGGCAGGCTGGTTCGGGCATGGTTCAGCGGGTTTCTACCGTCGCCTTTGAGGGGATCGAGGCCCGCGCGGTCGACGTGCAGGTGCAGGTCGCGCCCGGTCTGCCGGCCTTCGCGATCGTCGGTCTCCCGGACAAGGCGGTGTCGGAGGCGCGCGAGCGGGTCCGCTCGGCGCTGATCGCCTCGGGGCTGGCGCTGCCGGCGCGGCGGATCACCGTCAATCTCGCGCCCGCCGATTTGCCCAAGGAGGGCAGCCATTATGACCTGCCGATCGCGCTCGGCCTGATGGGGGCGATCGGCGCGATCCCTCCGGATGCGCTGTCCGGCTTCACCGTTCTGGGCGAGCTTGGCCTCGACGGATCGATCGCGCCGGTGGCCGGTGTTCTTCCCGCCGCGATCGGCGCCAATGTGCGCGAGGAGGGGCTGATTTGTCCGGCGGCTTGCGGCTCGGAAGCGGCATGGGCGAGCCCGGACATCCAGATCATCGCCGCAAGTTCGCTGATCCAGATAGCCAACCATTTCAAGGGAACGCAGGTGCTGTCGCGGCCTGTGCCGAAGGTGCATGAAGCAGCAAGCTCGCCGCTCGACCTGCGCGACATCAAGGGCCAGGAGAGCGCCAAGCGGGCGCTGGAGATCGCGGCCGCCGGCGGCCATCACCTGCTGATGATCGGCGCGCCCGGCGCCGGCAAATCGATGCTGGCGGCACGCCTGCCCTCGATCCTGCCGCCGCTGTCACCGGGCGAGTTGCTCGAGGTCTCGATGATCGCCTCTGTTGCCGGCGAGATCGAGGGCGGCGCACTGACGGCGCGGCGGCCGTTTCGCTCGCCGCATCATTCCGCCAGCATGGCTGCGCTCACCGGCGGCGGCATGCGCGCCCGGCCCGGCGAGATCTCGCTCGCGCATCAGGGCGTGCTGTTCCTCGACGAGCTCCCCGAATTCGATCCGCGCGTGCTGGATTCGCTGCGCCACCCGCTGGAGAACGGCGAGGTCTCGGTGTCCCGCGCCAATCACCGCGTCACCTATCCCGCACGCTTCATGCTGGTCGCGGCGATGAATCCCTGCCGCTGCGGCAATGCGTTCGAGCCCGGCTATGCCTGCAAGCGCGGCCGCATCGATCGCTGCACGGGCGACTACCAGGCCCGCATCTCGGGGCCGCTGATGGACCGCATCGATTTGCGCATCGAGGTTCCCGCGGTGACCGCGGCCGATTTGATCCTGCCGCCGCCCGCAGAGGGCTCGGCCGAAGTCGCCGCGCGCGTGGCGGCGGCGCGGGATATCCAGCTCGCCCGCTACGCGGACGCCGGCCTGCCGAAGGTTCGCACCAATGCCGAAGCGCCGGCCTCGGTGCTGGAGGAGATTGCCAAACCGGATGCGCAAGGCCAGAAGCTGCTGCGCGACGCCGCCGAGACCATGCGGCTGTCGGCGCGCGGCTATCACCGCGTGTTGCGGGTGGCGCGCACGCTGGCCGATCTCGATCATGCGGACAGGATCGGCCGGCTGCATCTCGCCGAGGCCTTGTCCTACCGCGCACTCGCGGAGGATGTGCGCCAGATCGCCTGACCGATACGCCCGCGGCATCTTCCTGACGAACAGCACGTTCCCCGAGAGTGAAGCTATGACCGACGCCAATGCCTGCACCATCAGATTTGTTCGTGCGTCCCAATACGCTGATTGGCTGAGGTCATACGAGCTGTGGGTCAACGGGACCAGCGTTGGGAAGCTTGCGCGCAACGGCGTGTTGGAGATCACGCTGCCGGCCGGCGCCTGCACGATCGAGGCGACCATTGATTGGGGCAGGAGCCAGCCGCTCGTCGTTCGCACCACTCCCGGCCAAACCGTCGAGATCGAGGTCAGGAACAGGTGGGGTGCCTGGGCGGCGCTGTGGGCGATCAGCTTCGGCAAAAACAGCTATTTGGTTCTCACTGAAGTCGAGCGAAAAACGAACAGAAGCGCCTGACCGACTGAGATCCTCATCCCCGGATACCGGCATCAACCCGGCGGTAACGAGTTTCCTTTACGCTCTGCAAACCATAAGGCCCATCAGTTCCCCGTACCGGGCCCGGCGAGTAGCGCGTCATGTTGCGTTTCAAGATCCTGGCGTCGGTTGTTCCCCTGTTGGCGGCCGCGGTGTTTGCCCGAAGCGAGATCGGATCGGTCTCGCATCCCTGCATCGCCCTCGGCGACACCTCGGTCGAGCTGACGTCGCTGTTCTGGACCGCCGGCGTGCATGTCGCCTTCACCGATGATCCCGCGCGCGCCACGGTGCGGGTTCAGATCACCGAGGATGCGGACGCGGCCGACTTCGCCGTCGTCGAGGACGGCCTCGGCTCGGAATCGGAGTCCTGCCAGGCCAACCCCTCGACTCGCCTGATCTCGATTGCCGCGCAGCCCGTCGACGGCGGTCAGGTGATCTATCTCTCCACCGAGGGGCCGGCGGATTACCGTGTCTATGTGCGCTCGAAAACCTTCTCGCAGCGCGAGGCGGCGGCGCTGATCGTCGGCGCCCGCGGCGGCCACCGCCGTCTCCAGGCCGCCTCGCTTTGAGCCGCGTCGCTTTGCGCCGTTAACGCCTCGTCAACCCTGTTTGGAGGCGGTCGCAGGGCCTCAAACTGTTCGCAAGGTCGGCGGCACATCGTCGTTTACAGCGAGCGTAGCGTTTTAAGAAAACAGTCGGGTCGGTGGCGATGGGTCGGACGTTCCGGATCAAGGTGCGCATGCGCCGCTTCAGGCGACAGCACCCCCGAATCGCCTTTGCGATCCGCTCCTTCATGATCTTCTCGGCGACCTTCGGCGGCGCCTATGGGTTTGTCTCCGGCAGCCGGTCCGAGACGTCCGGCTACGATCCCAATGCATTTGCGATCGGCGTCAGCTTCCTGTTCGCGCTCGCCTGCCTCGGCCTCGCCACGCTCAGCATGCGCCTGCGCTTCGTCAACAAGCGGATGCGGGCGCTGGCTGCCCACAACGAAACGCTGATCGACCGCAATTGGGAGCTGAAGGAAGCGGAAGAACGCGCCCGCAGCCTGTTCGAACAGCAGGGCGATCTGATCGTGCTGCGCGACACAAATGGCTGCATCACCTTCGCCAACGACGCCTATTGCGCGCTTGCCGGACAGGCGCGCGGCGCGCTGGTCGGCACGCGCTTTGATTTCGCCATGCTGGAGCAGGGCGACAGCGCCCGCGAGAGCAACGGCACGCGCATTCACGACCAGAAGATCACAACCCCGCTCGGCGCGCGCTGGATCGCCTGGCGCGAAGGCTATGTTCGCCTCGACGCCGGCCAGCCCGCCGAATTGCAGAGCGTCGGACGCGACGTCACCGACCGCACCGAGACCGAGCGCGCGCTGTCCGACGCCCGCGATCAGGCCGACGCCGCCAACCGGGCCAAATCGCGCTTCCTGGCGATGGCGTCGCACGAGATCCGCACGCCGCTGAACGGCATCATCGGTATGGGCGGGCTGCTGCTCGACACCACGCTGACGCCTGAGCAGTCGACCTACGCCAAGGCCGTGAAGACCTCCGGCGAAGCGCTGATGGCGCTGATCGAGGAGTTGCTCGACTATTCCAAGATCGAAGCCGGCAAGCTCGATCTCGAGCAGCGTCCCTTTTCGCTCTCGGCCCTGATCGAGGACATCACCGAGCTGCTCGCGCCGCGCGCGCAGGCGAAGCAGCTCGAGATCGCCGCCTATGTCGACGAGCGGCTGCCGCTCGAAGTGGTCGGCGACGCCGCGCGGCTGCGCCAGGTGCTGCTCAACCTCGCCGGCAACGCCATCAAGTTCACTGCGAGCGGCGGCGTCGCGCTGATCGTCGAGCTCGGCATCTGGCCGAACGAGATCAGTTTTCTGGTGCGCGACACCGGCATCGGCATCGCAGCCGACGCGCAACAGCGCATCTTCCGCGAATTCGAGCAGGCCGACGAACGCGTCGCCCGCACCTATGGCGGCACCGGCCTCGGTCTCGCCATCAGCGAGCGCATCGTCAAGCGCATGGGCGGCCGCATCACGCTCACGAGCGAGCCGGGCAAGGGTTCGACCTTCGAGGTCGCGATTCCGCTCGCGCCAGCGCACGCTGGCGCAGAACAGACGGCGTTCCCCGTCCCCGATCTCACCGGCAAGTCGATCCTGCTGATCGCCGACGGCATCGAGGCCTCCTTGATCGCGCGCCGGCTGGAGCGCTGGGGCGGCCAGACCTGCATGGTGACGGACGTCGCGGTGGCGGAAGCGCTGCTGCCGGAACGCTCATGGCATTCGGTCCTGATCGATCGCGCGCTCGGCGCTGCCACCGCCGACCGCCTCGGCGAAGCCGCACGCAGTCATGCGACGCAACGCCTCGTGCTGCTGACGTCCGGCTCGCGCCACGAGAAACTTTCGCCGGCCTTCACGGGCTTCCTGGTGAAGCCGCTGCGCGCGGCCTCGCTCGCCGCACGCCTCACGCTACCCCCGGAGGTCGCCTCGCCCGATCTCGCGCCGGAGCCCTCGGCCCCATCCACCGCCGCGGTACCGGCGAAAGGCCTGTCGGTTCTCGTCGCCGAGGACAACGAGATCAACGCGCTGTTGATGCGCTCGCTGCTGACGAAACTCGGCCACCGCGTCGTCATCGCGATCAATGGCGAGGCCGCGCTGGAATCCTGGCTCGGCGCGGCATCGGCCGGCACGCCCTATGATCTCGTGCTGATGGACATCCAGATGCCGCAGCTTGACGGCATCGAAACGACAAAGCGAATCCGTGCGCATGAGGCAGCTAGAGGCGGCCATCACACGCCGATCCTCGCGCTCACCGCCAATACGCTGGTGGAAGATCGCTACGCCTGCTTTGAAGCGGGCATGAACGGGTTTCTGATCAAGCCGCTCGATCGCGAGAAGCTGGAAGAGGCGCTGGCCGGACTGGCGGCGGCGCGGCAGCTCGCGGTTTGATTCGGATTTCATAGGAACCTGATCTCGGCCGGTAATCGACAATTGAAATCGACCGCGTCGCACGTCACCATCCTCTGGGGCATTTAAACAGAGGATTTCGCATGAACGTGCTTTGCCGCCTCGCTTTCGTGATCCTTCTCTGTGGTTCCACTCAAGCCGCCGCGGCCGATAGCTCGCAACTGATCGCCTCGCTCAAGCAAGGCGGCTACGTGCTGGTGTTTCGCCACACCGCTACCGACGACAGCCAAAAGGATGTCTACCCTTTCAAATTCGACGACATGAGCGCCCAGCGTCAGCTCAGTGAAAAGGGCCGGGACATGGCGCGCCAGATCGGGACGGCCATCAAGGAACTCGCGATCCCGATCGGCGACGTCTACACCAGCCGGCTGAACCGCGCGATCGAGGCCGGCAGACTGATCTCCGGCCGCGAGATCAAGCCGGTCGACGCATTGACGGACAGCAGTAACGCGAGTGCGTCGGGCATGGCAAATCCGACCGGTGCAAATGCAAAGGCGGGCCAGGCCGTGCGGCAGTTCGTCGATGCGCCGCCCAAGGCCGGCACAAACACCTTCCTGGTCACCCACAAGACCAACATCGCCGATGCCTTCGGCAAGGAGGCCGGGGACGTGCAGGAAGGTGAAGCCTTCGTCTACAAGGCCGGCGGCTCGGGTCCCGCAACCTTTGCAGGACGCATCAAGCCTGCGGATTGGATCGCGAAGGCAGGCAAGTGAGCCACCTGCCGGCGACGCACGTCAGCTTGGGTGCGGAGCAGGCCGGGAGCCCGGCATCACTGCGCGCTCCGACGGGATGAACCGTTATGCGGCATAAGCCATAAACCGCGGCGCAGACAGCTTGTCATGCGGCGCCTGGCCTCCCCTGAACATGGTGTCTACCTGGGCGGCGCGCTTGCAATGCGGACACACGAAGAGATGCGCGATGATCGGGGTCGGCTCGTCCGCGAGCAGTTCGGAGCGGAACCACTTCATCTCGATATGGCAGTCCGGGCAGGTCGGTGCTTCGAGATGCTCGGCGGCGCTTCTGAGACGATCAACCATGGGGCCCGTTTGCGTTTCCGAAAGCCATAACCAAATACCCCTCGCCGGTCTGCAACAAAAGATACTCAGCCCGAAATTTGACAAAGGGCGCCGTCCATCAAGGCTGCTACAGCCGCCTGAGCGCCACGCTCGCCACCGTGTGATCGGCGCCCTTCTTCAGGATCAGGGTCGCGCGGGGACGAGTCGGCAGGATGTTGTCCTCGAGATTTGCGAGGTTGGTGCGTTCCCAGATCGCGATCGCGGTGGCGGTGGCTTCCTCGTCCGACAACAGCGCGTAGCGATTGAAGTAGGATTTTGGATTGGTGAACGCGGTGTCGCGCAGCGACAGGAAGCGCCTGATGTACCACTGCCGCAGCGCCGCCTCGTCCGCGTCGATATAGACCGAGAAATCGAAGAAGTCGGACACCACGGGCACGGCCTTGCCGTCACGCGGCAGCTTGCCGGTCTGCAGCACGTTGACGCCCTCGACGATCAGGATGTCGGGCTGGTCGATCTCGGCCCACTGGTTCGGCACGATGTCGTAGGTCAAATGCGAATAGACCGGCGCGCGCACATGGCGGCGGCCGGCCTTGATGTCGGAGAGGAAGCTGAGCAGCAGCGGCAGGTCGTAGCTCTCCGGAAAGCCCTTCTTCTGCATGATGCCCTGCCGCTCCAGCACGGCGTTGGGATACAGAAATCCGTCGGTGGTGATCAGCTCGACCTTGGGACGCGGCGACCAGCGCGCCAGCAGCGCCTGAAGCACGCGGGCCGTGGTGGATTTTCCAACCGCGACCGAACCGGCGACGCCGATGATGTAGGGCATCTTGCGGTCGCGGATGTTGAGGAACTGGCGCTCCGCGTAATAAAGCCGCTGCATCGCATCGACATAAATCGACAGCAGGCGCGACAGCGGCAGGTAGATGTCCTCGACCTCCTGCAAATCGAGGCGGTCGTGCAGCGAGCGTAGCCGGTCGAACTCGCCCGGCTCCAGCGTCATCGGCGTGTCGTCGCGCAGTCGCGACCACTCCTCGCGCGTATAGACGCGGTACGGATTATACTGCTGCTCGGGTGCGCGGATATCCATGACGCGACTCTCCACCTCGGCTAGCTGCCGCCCTTACGCGACGCCTTTTCTTCCAACCCTGACATATTGGTCCGCTTGTCCAATGCGGCCTCGACCTCTTCCAGCTTTACGCCGCGGGCCTTGAGCAGCACAAGGAAATGATAGAGCAGGTCGGCGCCTTCGGCGATCAGATGCGCGCGATCGTTTTCGACTGCTGCGATTACGGTTTCGACTGCCTCCTCACCGAACTTTTTGGCGCAATGTTCGGCGCCCTTGTCGAGGAGCTTGCGGGTATAGGACGCCTCGCCACCCGCTGCCGCGCGGGCGTCGATGGTCTCGGCCAGATCGTGGATGGTGAAACGCGGCATACAAATACTCGGAAAACGCGCCTTGGCCGATGATTGGCCGGTTTCTGACGGGATAAGCCGGTTCCCGCCGATGATTTAGCATTTTTAGGAACGGGAGTCGTCAGGCATCGAGGCGCATGGGCAGCCCGCGCCGGGACATGTGCTCCTTGGCTTCGCGGATGGTGAATTCCCCGAAATGGAAGATCGAGGCGGCCAGCACGGCGGTGGCGTGGCCGTCGCGAATACCGTCGACGAGGTGATCGAGATTGCCGACGCCGCCCGAGGCGATCACAGGAACGGGAATGCTGTCGGCGATCGCCCGGGTCAGCGGGATGTCAAAACCCTGCCGCGTGCCGTCGCGGTCCATCGAGGTGAGCAGGATTTCACCGGCACCGAGCGAGACCACTTCCTGGGCATATTCGATGGCATCGATGCCGGTCGAGTTGCGGCCGCCATGCGTGAATATCTCCCAGCGCTCTCCGCCACCGGCGCGCTTGACCCGCTTGGCGTCGATCGCGACCACCACGCACTGCCCGCCGAATTTCTCGGCGGCTTCCTTGACGAACTCGCGCCGCGACACCGCGGCGCTGTTGATCGAGACCTTGTCCGCACCGGCGCGCAGCAGGGTCTTGATGTCGTTCACCTCACGCACGCCGCCGCCGACGGTGAGGGGCATGAAGCAGGCTTCCGCGGTGCGCTGGACCACGTCCAGCATGATGCCGCGATTCTCATGGGTCGCGGTGATGTCGAGAAACGTAAGTTCGTCCGCGCCGGCGGCGTCATAGGCGATCGCCGCTTCGACGGGGTCACCGGCATCGCGCAAATCGACGAAGTTGACGCCCTTGACGACCCGGCCGTCCTTGACGTCGAGGCAGGGGATCACGCGCACCTTGAACATCGGAGGTCTCCTAGGCAGCGCCTGCGTTACGGATCAGGGCGAGGGCGGACGCAGGATCGAGCCGGCCGTCATAGAGCGCGCGGCCGGCGATCGCGCCGGCGAGTTTTTTCGCGCGCGGCGTCAGCATCGCCTTGACGTCCTCGATCGAGGCGAGGCCGCCGGAGGCGATCACGGGAATCGAGATCGCATCCGCCAGCGCAATGGTCGCATCGAGATTCAAGCCTTTGAGCAGGCCGTCGCGCGCGATGTCGGTGAAGATGATGGCGGCAACGCCGGCATCCTCGAAACGCCGTGCGATCTCCAGCACCGTCACCTGCGAGGTCTCGGCCCAGCCTTCGACCGCGACCTTGCCGCCACGTGCATCGAGCCCGACCGCGACGCGGCCGGGGAATTTCCTGGCGGCAGCCTTCACCAATTCGGGGTCGCGCACCGCGGCGGTGCCGATGATGACGCGGGTGATGCCCTTTTCGAGCCAGGCTTCGACAGTCGCGAGATCGCGAATGCCGCCACCGAGCTGCACCGGAATCGTGATCGTCTTCAGCATCGCCTCGACGGCCTGCGCGTTCACAGGCTTCCCGGCAAACGCGCCGTCGAGGTCGACGACGTGGAGATACTCAAAGCCTTGCGCGACGAAGCTCGCCGCCTGCGCAGCGGGATTGAGGTTGAACACGGTCGCGCGCGCCATGTCGCCCTGTTCGAGGCGCACGCATTGGCCGTTCTTGAGGTCGATCGCGGGAAAGAGAATCACGGTTTCCATCGCAAAAAATTCGAGATCAGGGCGAGGCCGAAGCGCTGGCTCTTCTCGGGGTGAAACTGCGTCCCGATCGCGGTGTCCTTGCCGACGATCGCGGTGACGGGCCCGCCGTAATCGGCGCGCGCGAGCACGTCCGCCTCGTTGGTGGCGTTGAGGTGGTAGGAGTGCACGAAATAAGCGTGCTGGCCCTTGGGGCCGAGCGGCAGCCTGTCCAGCACCGGATGCTCGCGCAGCACATCGAGCGTATTCCATCCCATGTGCGGGATCTTCAGCCTCTCGTCGTTCGGCGTGATCTTCTCGACGTCGCCGCCCATCCAGTTCAGCCCTTGCGTGATCACATGCTCCTTGCCGCGGGTGGCGAACAGCTGCATGCCGACGCAGATGCCGAACATCGGCCGCGCCTTGACGCGCACCGCTTCGGTGATCGCCTCGACCATGCCGTTGACGGCATCGAGCCCGCGCCGGCAATCAGCGAAGGCACCGACGCCCGGCAGTACCAGACGGTCGGCGCTGTAGGCCTGGTCTGGATCGCTGGTGACGAACACCTTTTGCGGGTTGTCCATGCCGCGCGCGGCGCGCTCGAACGCCTTGGCGGCCGAATGCAGATTGCCGGAACCGTAATCGATGATGGCGACGCTCATCTTGACCCTCCCGGTTCTGGAAACAAACCAATGATGCCACCTGCCGGCATTGGCGGCGGGTTGGAGAATTGCTGACCCGGCACGTTGCGGGTCGGCGGCGGGCCACCGCGATCGACGGCCCATTGATCGTTGACGATGCCGCGCTGCTTCTGGCTCCAGCGCTCGAAGAAGCGGCGCTCGGCGGTGTCCTCGTCGTCGGAAATCACCACGTCGAGCTGTCGCCATTTACCGCGCGAGAGCGTCCAGCGGCGCAGGCTGGAGGCCTCGAATCCCATCAGCAGCGCGACGATGATGTCGGCGAAAAAGATCGACGAACGGCCGACACCGAGGCTGGACAGCCCGACGTTGAAGGCGGCAACGAAGATCACCCAGCCGATCAGCGCCAGCCACAGCCGATTCCACAGCAGCCAGAGCGGTCCGAAGATCATCGCCCAGAAATGGAAGCCGTCGCGCACGAAGACGAACTTGTCGGTCGCGCGCAGATCGGATCCTGCGGGGGAGGGAGCATGAACTGTGTAGACGGACATGGCGATGCCCCGTTCCCTAGGAATTCAGTGATACCGCAAACGGCGCGGGCCGCGGGCCGAAAGATGTCAGCCGCCGAGCGAGCCCTTGGTGGACGGGATTTCGCCCACCGCCTTCGGATCGATCGCGACGGCGGTGCGCAGCGCCCGTGCCAGACCCTTGAAGCAGGACTCGGCGATATGGTGGCTGTTATCGCCATATAGGGTCTCGACGTGAAGAGTCACGCCGGCGTTCATGGCGAAGGCCTGGAACCACTCGCGCACCAATTCGGTGTCGAACTCGCCGATCTTGTCGCGGGGGAAGTCGACCTTGAACACCAGGACCGGGCGGCCCGAGATGTCGATGACCACGCGTGACAGCGTCTCGTCCATGGGCATGTGCACGCCGGCATAGCGGGTGATGCCCGCCATGTTGCCGAGCGCCTGCTTGACGGCCTGGCCGAGCGCGATGCCGGTGTCTTCGGTGGTATGGTGATGATCGATGTGCAAATCGCCGACCGCCTTGACCGTGAGGTCAATGCGGGAATGGCGGGCGAGGAGATCGAGCATATGGTCGAAAAAGCCGATGCCGGTCGCGATATTGGACACGCCGGAGCCATCGAGGTTCACGGTGACCTCGATGTCGGTTTCCTTGGTCTTGCGCTTGATCGTCGCGGTGCGCATCAAAACACGCTTCCATCCTAGTTCGGGCCGAAAACGCCGGTCTTTTAACAGCCAAATGACGCCTTCGCTACTGCGGCAACGGCTGGCCGGGCCTCTACTTCTGCCTATGGTGAGCAAATTGGGCCCGGAGCGGCCCGTTGTGCCCCCGCTCCCGACCGCCTAAATCAGCCCGGTCAACGAGGATCATTCATGCAGGACTCCCCAAACAGCTCGCCGGGCTGGCACGGCACCACGATTTTGACGGTCCGCAAGGGCGGCAAGGTGGTGGTCGGCGGCGACGGCCAGGTCTCGATCGGCCAGACCGTGATCAAGCACAACGCCAGGAAGGTCCGGAAACTCGGCAAGGGCGACGTCATCGGCGGCTTTGCCGGCGCCACCGCCGACGCCTTCACGCTGTTCGAGCGTCTGGAAGCCAAACTCGAGCAATATCCGGGGCAATTGACCCGGGCCGCCGTCGAGCTCGCCAAGGACTGGCGCACCGACCGTTATTTGCGGCGGCTGGAGGCCATGATGATCGTCGCCGACAAGGACGTCTCCCTGGTGCTGACAGGCACCGGCGACGTGTTGGAGCCCGAAGCCGGCGTCATGGCGATCGGCTCCGGCGGGAATTACGCGCTGGCGGCCGCCCGCGCCCTACTGGACACCGACAAGGACGCCGAGACCATCGTCCGCCGCTCCCTCGACATCGCCGCCGATATCTGCGTCTACACCAACCGCAATGTGACCATCGAAGCGCTGTCGGCCGGGTAGGCCATGGCCCTCGCCTACACCTTCCGCCCGATGACCGCGGCCGTTCTGCCGCTGATTCGGCGATGGCTGGGCGAAGCGCATGTGCGGGAATGGTGGGGCGATCCGGACGAGCAGTTCGCGCTCGTGAGCGGCGATCTCGGCGAGCCGGCAATGGACCAGTTCATCGTGTTGGCCGAAGGCAAGCCGTTCGGCTATCTTCAATGCTACCGCCTGACCGCCTGGAATACGGGTGTTGGGCCGCAACCGGAGGCCACCCGTGGCATCGATCAGTTCATCGGCGAAAGCGACATGATCGCGCGCGGGCACGGTTCGGCATTCATCCGGCAATTCGCCGACGCGCAGTTGCGGCAGGGCCTGCCGCGCATCGTCACTGATCCTGATCCGCTCAACGCGCGCGCCGTGCGCGCCTATGAGAAGGCCGGCTTTGTCCGCGACCGCATGGTCGAGACGCCCGACGGGCCCGCACTCCTGATGGTGCGCGAGCCATGACGCTGGCAACCACGCATGAGAGCAAGGCCGCGTTTCCGCCGCTCGCCTGGGTCGGCATCGCGCTGCTGCTGCTGGCGATGCAGGCCTCGATCCTGCTTGCGATGGGCCGGGTGCCGATCTGCACCTGCGGCTATGTCAAGCTGTGGCATGGCGTGGTGAACAGCTCGGAGAATTCGCAGCACATCGCCGACTGGTACACCTTCTCGCACATCCTGCACGGCTTCCTGTTTTACGGGCTGACCTGGCTGCTGTTCGCGCGGCTGCCGTTCGTGTCTCTGTCCTGGCCCGCCCGCCTGATCATCGCCATTCTGATCGAAGGTGCCTGGGAGATCGTCGAGAACTCGCCCTTCATCATCGAACGCTACCGCGCCGGCACGATCTCGCTGGATTATTTCGGCGACAGCATCGTCAATTCGATCTCTGACAATTTGTCCATGATGCTGGGCTTCCTCGTAGCGCGCCTGCTGCCTGTATCAGTGACCATCCTGCTTGGGCTCGCCTTCGAAATCATGCTGGCGCTGCATATTCGCGACAATCTGACGCTCAATATCCTGATGCTGATCCATCCGATCGAGGCCGTGAAACTATGGCAATCGGGTCCGCCGATCATCTGACGGCCAAAAAAAGCGGCTTGTCCCGCCCCGCATCTGATCCTAGCTAAGGTCCCATGACAGACTTCTCCCCCCGCGAAATCGTTTCCGAACTCGACCGTTTCATCGTCGGCCAGGCCGATGCCAAGCGCGCCGTCTCGATCGCGCTGCGCAACCGCTGGCGGCGGCAGCAGCTCGAAGGCTCCTTGCGCGAAGAGGTGCTGCCGAAGAACATCCTGATGATCGGCCCGACCGGGGTCGGCAAGACCGAGATCGCGCGGCGGCTCGCCAAGCTTGCCAACGCGCCGTTCCTGAAGGTCGAGGCGACGAAATTCACCGAGGTCGGCTATGTCGGCCGCGACGTCGAGCAGATCGTGCGCGATCTCGTCGAGGTCGCGATTTCTCAGGTCCGCGAGCGCAAGCGCAAAGACGTGCAGGCACGTGCGCAGCTCGCCGCTGAGGAGCGCGTACTTGATGCCCTGGTCGGCGCCAATTCCAGCGCCGCGACGCGGGACTCCTTCCGCAAGAAGCTGCGCGCGGGCGAGCTCAACGACAAGGAAATCGAGATCGAGACGCAAGGCGGCGGCAGCGGCTTTCCGATGTTCGAGATCCCGGGCATGCCTGGCGCGCAGATGGGCGCGGTTTCGATCGGCGACATCTTCGGCAAGCTCGGCGGACGCAGCAAGACGCGGCGGCTGACGGTGGAGAGCTCGCACGAGATCCTCATCAACGAGGAATCCGACAAGCTGCTCGACAGCGATCAGTTGACGATGGAGGCGATCAGTGCGGTCGAGAACAACGGCATCGTGTTCCTGGACGAGATCGACAAGATCTGCGCCCGCGAAGGCCGCGCCGGCGGCGACGTCTCGCGCGAGGGCGTGCAGCGCGACCTGCTGCCGCTGATCGAGGGCACCACCGTCTCGACCAAGCACGGCGCGGTGAAGACCGACCACATCCTGTTCATTGCCTCAGGCGCCTTCCACGTCGCAAAACCGTCCGATTTGCTGCCGGAATTGCAGGGCCGCCTGCCGATCCGCGTCGAGCTGCAGGCGCTGACCCGTGACGACATGCGCCGCATCCTGACCGAGCCGGAGGCTTCGCTGATCAAGCAATATGTCGCGCTGATGCAGACCGAAGGCGTCACGCTCGACATCACCGACAACGCCATCGACGCGCTTGCGGACGTCGCGGTGGCCGTGAATTCCACCGTCGAGAACATCGGCGCGCGGCGGCTGCAGACCGTGATGGAGCGGGTGCTGGACGAGATCTCCTTCACCGCCCCAGATCGCAGCGGCGAGACCGTCAGGGTCGACGCCGATTTCGTGCAGAAGCACGTCGGCGACCTCGCCAAGAACGCGGATTTGAGCCGGTTCATTTTGTAATTCCGGACGGTCGCGCTATGGATGCGGCGTGACCGCACGCTTCCTGCAAAACCCCTGGCGCCTGCTGCTCGCGATCAACGCGGCAATCATCGTTGGCGTCTTCGTTCACAAGATCCAGCTGCCGCCTTACGTCCCCTACATCCACCTCCTCGTCGATTACCATTTTGGCTTCATCAAGCGCGCGCTGATCGGGACGATCGTCGCGCTGTTCACCGACAAGGTGCCGCTATGGCTGGTGTTCGCGCTCGGCGGCGCTACATGGCTGGTGACGCTCGGGCTGTACGCAAGACTATTCCAGACAACGTTCGGCTTCACCGCGAAGACATTGCCGACGTTCGTCTTCATCGCGGGCTCGCCGTTCTTCCTCAAGAACTTCATGCACACGCTCGGCCATTTCGACATCTATGGCTGCGCGCTGGCGATCGTCCTGCTGCTGGTGCCGGCCGGCTCGCTGCTGTTCGTGGCGCTGGCTGCGCTGTTCTCGATCGTTCTCGTCCTGATCCACCACATCCATCTCTTGATGTATGTGCCGACCATCATCACCATCGTCGTGATCAGGCATTATCTAGCGCATGGCTGCGATCGCACCAATGTCGCGTTCGGCATCATGGCCCTGCTGGCCGTCTCCGCGCTGTTCTTCGCCGCGCAGTTTTGGGGAACGATGCCGGTCCCGGAGGCGGATTTCGTCGCCGATCTGAAGAGCCGGATGGCCGATCCGTCGCGGACCGACCTGCTGCAGTTTGCCTACATCTGGTATCAGCCGTTGGCGAAGGAGATTTCCGACACCTGGGGCCGCCTGCCGCACAACATCCTCGGCGTGCCCGTGTTCGCGCTGCTGATCTGGCTGCACACACCGCTGTGGCGCTATTTTGCGAATTTGATCGGCGCGCTCGCAAGCGACACGCATCGCCGCCTCGTCATTGCGGCGCTGATCGGCGTCAGCCTCGCCTATGTCGTGATGTTCGCGATGGTATTCGACTATTCGCGCTGGATCTCGAACTGGGCAGTCTGCATGTTCCTGATCCTGCACGCGGTGAAGATGCTGCCCGCCGCACGCGAGACGCCGCTGATTTCGGCGGAAGATCAGACGACAAATATCTTCGGCCTGATTGTCACATTGATCCCGCGCGTCGGAATCGTGCGGCCGTTCTAATATCTCGCCCGCCTGATCCGCACGTAGAGCGCGCCCTCGCCGCCATGGCCGATACCGGCCTCTTCGAATCCGACGACGAAGGCCCGGAATTCCGGCAGGCTCAGCCATTCCGGCACCTGACGGCGCAGCACGCCGCTTTCGCCGCCGCTTCGGCCCTTGCCGGTGATGACCAGCACGAAGGTCAGGCCGTCATGATGGGCGCGGTGCAGGAAGCCGCTCAGCGCGCGGTGGGCACGCATCTGGGTCATGCCGTGCAGATCGAGCCGCGCCTCGATCTCGCTGCGCCCGCGCGACAGCTTTGTGCGCTCGCGCTTGCCGAGCGGCGCCAGCGGCGGCACCGCCGGCTTCGCTGCGCGCGGTGCCGGGGCAGCGGCAATCGGACGTGGCGACGGCGCAATCCGGGGGGCGGGCGCTGCAGGCGAAGACTCGGTGCGTGGTGCAGCTTGCGCCTTCGCCGCACGATGCTTTCTCAGCGGCTTGACCTGCTTTGCGACCGTATCCCACAGCGCGCGCTCTTCCTCACTCAGCGCGCGACGGCGCGGCGAGGGACGAGGCTCCAGCACGGGCGGACGGGACGATCGCTTCATTGTTGCCGATGGGAGCGATTTTTCACCGGCCGCCGCGGCTCCTGAACTGGCTCGATCACGGGACGCGGCACCGGCAGCGGGACTGGACCGGCGACAGCGACCGTCTCGCTCTTGCTTTGCAGCTCGGCAGGCGGCTTGTCCTTCGCAGGCTCCGTTTGCGGAAACAGCTTTGCGATCTTCTCCGAGGGCCGCGGGTCCGGCACCGGGAGCCGCGCGCCGCGCGTTGTGGGATCGAGGCTCTTCGGCACCAGCATCACGAAATGCATGGCATGGCGCAGCCGTCCGGAGACCCGGCCGGCATCCTGACCCGCGCCGAAATAGAGATCGGCGCGCGCCGGACCGATGATGGCCGAGCCCGTGTCCTGCGCGATCATCAAGCGATGGAACGGCGTCTTCGCGCGTTCGGAATCGATCGGCAGCTCGCCTTCGATGAAAAACGGGGTGCCGTAGACGTGGAGCGATTTGTCGACCGCGATCGAGCGGCCGGCCGTCAACGGAATGCCTTGCGCGCCGACCGCCTCCTCCTTGTCGGATAGATTGACCTCGCGAAAGAAGATGTAGGAGCGGTTCTGGCGGCGCAGCTCCTTGGCACCGTCAGGGGTCTGCGCCATCCACTCCCTGATCTTCTGCATCGACATCTCTTCCTTTGGAATGATGCCGCGCTCGATCAGGATGCGACCGACCGCCGTATAGGGATAGCCGTTATAGGCGTCGTAGTTGAGCCGGACCGTGCCGCCGTCGTCGAACTTGATCCGCGCCGAACCCTGGATCTGGGCGAACAGCAGATCGGTCGGGTCCTTCAGCCAGGCAATCTCGAGTCCGCGGCCGGCGATCTTGCCGTCCTCGATCTCGGCGCGGTCGTAATAAGGCACGAGCTTGCGGCGGCCGATCTTGCGATAGACCGGGCCCTTGTTGGGCAGGCTGACCGAATCCTGCTTGTAACCGCGCACAAAGAGATTCGAGGGGCGGCGATAGACCGGGACATTGTAGACGTCGGTCTGCGTGCGCGATCCCTCCAGCACCGGTTCGTAATAGCCGGTGACGAAACCATCGGGCTCGCCGAGGCGCGAGATCCGCAGCGGCGCAAAATTCTCCTCGAAGAAGGTTTTGGCCCGAGCGTCGTCGGTAAGCTCGAGCGATTTGGCGACCCGGCAGGGTTCGCCCAGCGAGGCGCCCAAAGCCTTCGGTTCGGGAGCGCCGGTCTGCGCGTTGATCGGACGGCAGCTCGCGCGAAAGGTCTTGTAGGCGGCGAGATGATTGTCGTCGCCCCAGCCCTTCACGTCGGCCCAGGCCAGCGGCAGATATTGGGCGCCGGGAATTTCGAGCGGCAGGGGAAGCTGCGGATATGGCAAGGCGCGCGGCGGCGCGGCAGGCAATTCCGGGAGATGATGGTGATGGCTGCGATAGTGGCGCCGCGCCGCCTCAGCGCCGAGTGAAAACGACGACAGCGCGACGGCACCTGCGCAAAGCGCCGTCGCGCTGGTCTTCAGGAAAACCTTAATTCGCGCTTCCGGTGCCAACCAGCTTCCAGTTCGGATCGCGAGAAGTGATGTCGCGGGCGAAAGTCCAGATGTCGGTGATGTCGGCGACCGTGTCGGCGCTTCCGTCGACGATGTTGCCGGCCTTGTCCCGGGTGGCCGAGATCATCTGCGAGACGAAGCGGATCGTGAGCTGGGCGGTGCGGTCGCGCAGTTCGGCGCCGACGAGCTCGGCCTTGTCGATCGAGACAAAACGCGTCTCGGTCTTCTGCTCGTTCTTCTCGCGCTCCTTGATCGCGGCATCGAAGCTTTCATAGACCTCCGACGACAGCAGGTCGCGCAGCGCGCGGCGGTCGCCATTGGCAAAGGCCAGCACGATCATCTCATAGGCGCCGCGG
Organism: Bradyrhizobium sp. 17; assembly: GCF_023073515.1. Classification (NCBI taxonomy): domain Bacteria; kingdom Pseudomonadati; phylum Pseudomonadota; class Alphaproteobacteria; order Hyphomicrobiales; family Nitrobacteraceae; genus Bradyrhizobium; species Bradyrhizobium sp. 17. Next base: position 57,284 of record NZ_JADPJQ010000036.1, read on the forward strand.
GCGCCGGAGATGAAATGCCGCGGATCGAAGGTGGAATCCTTTTCGACGATGGCGTCGAGACCCTGGGCGAGCACGGTGCCCGGCTCGGTCAGGCCCTTCCAACGGTCGGAGGGCGGGGTCGGCTCGGCCGTCGGCGCCAAGGGAGCCTGGTCGATGACCTTGCCCGGCATGGTGACGACGTTCTTGTCCTGGGCGCCCTGGAGCGCGTTGCGGTCGAACGGCGGCCGCTCGTTGCCCGTGCGCTGCCCCAGCACGCTGCGCAGCCTCAGAAAGATGAAGACCGCCAGCGCCAGGAAGATGATGGTGTAGATGTCCACGTCGTATTCGCTTTCTGGTCGTCTGTAGAAGGGGCCGTCTCGAAAGGATCGTGCCGGGAAAATCGATCCGGCCAGTAGACCGTTCCATACCGGAACGGCAAGTCTACATCACCATTTTGGGTCCGCGCGTCAGGTCCGTGGGATGTAGGCACGAAATCTTGCCCGGCCAATGGCGCCTTTTGGCACAGCACCGAGTGTAGCGCGTTTTATGCTTAAGGGGAAACCCGATCCTGCCCGGAAATCGCGCATCTTCAATCGTTTAAGGCGCAGTTGCGCTGGATCGCCGGGGTGAACGCCACAGTTGTGGGCGTGGCCGGAATTCCCCATCCGGGACCGTTCGTCCTTGTGGAACGAGGTAGCCCTATGTTAGCCAACCGCCGCGAAATTCAGCCCAATCGGGTAAGGAGACACTCTTATGACCAACGGTAACGGCACCCCTCCCGAGGCGGCCCAGGCTCCCCAGCTCAACGTCCTGGCGCAATATACCAAGGACCTCTCGTTCGAAAATCCGAATGCGCCCAGCTCGCTCCAGCAGCAGAGCCAGCCGCCCCAGATCAACATCCAGATCAATGTCAGCGCCAACAATCTCAGCGAACAGGAGTTCGAGGTGACGCTGTCGGTCGAGGGCAAGGCCGAGACCGCCGGCAAGATCATGTTCTCGTTCGAGCTCGCTTATGCCGGCGTCTTCCGCATCTCCAACGTGCCGAAGGACAATTTGCATCCGCTGGTCATGATCGAATGCCCGCGCCTGCTGTTCCCGTTTGCCCGTGAGATCATCGCCACTGCCGTGCGCGACGGCGGGTTCCCGCCTTTGATGCTGGATCCGGTCGACTTCGTCGGCCTCTATCGCCAGAACATGGAGCGGCAAATGGCCGCTCAGCCGAGCGGCCAGGCTTAACCAGCCAAAGGGGCGGCTGGAGCGGGCAAGAACTCGTTCCAGATCGCCTTGTCGCCGAGCGTTGCGATGAAGGCCCGGTGGGCCTCGCGCTCGGCGTCCGAAATGCGCGGGGTGAGCGGCGCCGGCCGTTGCCGCCGAGGCGCATCGGCAGCCCCATTGGCGCGAGTCTCTTCGGATTCCGAAGCAAGCAGCAGCTGCGACTGCCGCGCCCCGACCAGATCCACATAGACTTCCGCAAGCAGCTCGGCGTCGAGCAATGCGCCGTGCTTGGTGCGGCGTGAATTGTCGATCGCATAGCGTGAGCAGAGATCGTCGAGCCGGTTCGACACGCCGGGATGCTTGCGCCGAGCCAGCAGCAGCGTATCGACCAGCCGCTCGCGCGGGATCGCCGGGCGCTTGATCCGGTCGAGCTCGGCATTGATGAAGCTGATGTCGAACGAGGCATTGTGGATCACCAGCGGCGCGTCGCCGATGAACTCCAGAAAATCGTCGACGACCTCGTGAAACAGCTGCTTCGTCGCCAGGAATTCGGCCGACAGCCCGTGCACCGCAAAGGCTTCTGCCGGCATGTCCCTTTCGGGATTGATGTAGACGTGGAAACTCTGCCCCGTCGGCATGCGATTGAGCATCTCGACGCAGCCGATTTCGACCAGGCGATCTCCCCGCAACGGGTCAAGGCCGGTGGTTTCTGTGTCGAGAACGATTTCGCGCATGATCTGGGAAGCCGTGTCAGGCGGCGAATCAGGCGCGCCGCTGCGGCATCTTAACGACGTCGGCGAGGATGTGCGCGATTTGGGCGCGCACCGGTTCGAGTCCGTGGGATGTATCCACCACGAAATCGGCACGCCTGCGCTTTTCCGCATCGGGTGTCTGCTTGGCGATGATGGCGTCGAGCTTGGCCTCGTCCATCGTGCCGCGCGCCAGCACCCGCTCGCGCTGCAGTTCCGGAGACGTGGTGACGACGACTACGGCATCGACCCGCGTCTCGCCACCCGTCTCGAACAGCAGCGGTATGTCCAGCACCACGACCGGCGCGTTGGCGGCTTCGGCGTCGGCGAAGAACTTTTTCCGGGAAGCGCCGAGCATCGGATGGACGATCTGCTCGAGCTGCTTGATGGCCGCAGGATCGTGCACCACACGCGCCGAGAGTTTTGGCCGATCAACCTTGCCGTTCGCGGTAGTGCCGGGGAAGGCGGCCTCGATCGCGGGTGCGGCCTCGCCCTCATAGAGCTGATGGACGGCCGCATCGGCATCGTAGACAGGCACGCCAGCCTCCGCGAACAATTTCGCGGTGGTGGATTTGCCCATCCCGATCGAGCCGGTCAGTCCCAGGATCCGCATCAGCGCCCAACCATATCTGCCAGTCACACCGCAACTAGCCGCTCGCGCCGCAGGAACGCAAGCAGCGGCAGCAGCGGCAAGCCGAGAATGGTGAAGTGGTCGCCCTCGATACGCTCGAACAAATGGATCCCCAGGCTTTCGAGCTGATAGCCGCCGACGCTGGTGCTGACGGCGCCGCCGGCGATGTCGAGATAGGCCGAAAGCTCGGCCTCGGTCATCTGCCGCATCGTGAGGCAGGCAACCGAGACGTCCTCGAAGATGATCTCGCCATCGCGTGCGATCGCCACGGCGGAATTCAGCTCATGGCTATGGCCGGAGAGATCGCGCAGCTGCGCCAGCGCCTGGGCGCGGCCCGCTGGCTTGTTGAAGAGGCGATCGCCAAGCGCCAGCGTTTGATCAGCACCAATGACGGTGCTTCCAACGTGATGGGCCGAGACTGCCTTGGCTTTTTCGCGCGCCAGCAGCAGGGCAATCTCGCGCGGACCAGAAAGCCCGGAGGCGGCCTGGATGCCGCGCTCGTCGATATCAGCCGTGATCGCCTTGAACTCGAGCCCGGCATTCGCCAGGAGCATCTTTCTCGCGCTGCTCTGCGAGGCCAGGATCAACGAAGATTTGCCGAGCCAGAGACCCATCGCGAAACTATCCCAAAGCTATTCAGAAGGCCGGTTACGCTGACGATCGCTGTAAAGTTTCATGATCGCCGCGGCGGTTTCCTCGATCGAGCGCCGCGTGACGTCGAGCAGCGGCCAATCGTGCTTGGCGCTCAGCTTGCGGGCAAATGCGACCTCCTCGGCGACCGATTGCTTGTCGGTATAAGTGTCGCTGCTGGAATCGGCCCCCATGGAGAGCAGGCGGTTCGTGCGCACCTGGATCAATCGTTCCGGCGTCGCATGCAAGCTCACCACCAGCGGTCGCGTCAACGTCTCCAGTTGCGAGGGCACCGGAATGCCTGGAACCAGCGGCACGTTGGCAGTGCGGATGCCTCGGTTGGCAAGGTAGATCGACGTCGGGGTCTTGGAGGTGCGGGAAACGCCGACGAGCACCACGTCCGCGTCGTCGAGCCCTTCGACATGCTGGCCGTCATCGTGGATCATCGTGTAGTTCAACGCGTCGATACGCTTGAAGTATTCGGCATTGAGCACGTGCTGGGCGCCGACCCGGCCGGTCGTGGCAGCTCCGAGATAGGCCTCGAACAACTGCATCACCGGCCCGATGATCGACAGGCTCGGAACATTGATCCCCTTGCACTTATCCTCGAGCCTCGAAACCAGATCCTTCTCGAGCAGCGTGAACAGCACGATTCCCGGCGCTTCCTCGATCTCGTCGAGCACGCGATCGAGCTGTTTCTGGCTGCGCACCAGCGGATAGACGTGCTCGACCGGGGTCACGTTGGCGTACTGGGCGGCAACGGCGCGCGCGACCGTGATCAGCGTCTCACCGGTGGAGTCGGAGACGAGGTGCAGATGGAAATAATTGTTCGAAGTCGGCACAAAAGCCCTTTGTATGGAGTCGGTGTGGTTTGTGGATTTCTGTGGAGCTTAACCTCCCGGAAAGGGATGTGCGACACCGGGGGCGGGACAACGGCGGATTTTCTTCACACCGCTGCCCCTGAGAACAACTTCGACGCCCTCCCGAAAGGGAAACGGGATTGCGTCGATAACCCTCTTGATAAGCTGCCGACAGAAACGCGCAAGCCTTTGAAGCTGACCGACTTATCGAAAGCGGCCGGAGCTGTCAGAGGATATGTTGATGGATGTGAACAAGCGCGTGTGAACGGGCGGACGGAGATGTGTGAGTCCAATTCACCGTCACATAGACTCAAACCTTAAGAATCTAAGATTCTTATTGGAGAAGGGCGCTACGGACGGATATGTGTGCAGGCAAGACCTTAACGAGTTCTTACTATCCCCAACGTTTCCCCTCGGCTGGGCAGGAATCCGGACCCCCAGACATGTTTGAAGACGTCTACCTCTGGATCAAGGCGCTGCATGTGATCGCCGTCATTTCCTGGATGGCGGGCATGCTCTATTTGCCACGGCTGTTCGTTTATCATTGCGAGGCTGAAGTCGGCTCGCAGCAGTCGGAAACGTTCAAGATCATGGAACGGCGGCTGTTCAAGGCGATCATCAACCCCGCTATGATCGTGACCTGGCTCGCCGGGCTCTACCTCGCCTGGGCTGGACACTGGTTCACTTTCGGCTGGCTGCACGTAAAACTGGCACTGGTCCTGGCGATGTCCGCGGTCCACGGCTTTTTTTCGCGCTGGCTGAAGGATTTCGCGGCGGACCGGCGCCCCCGGAGCCAGAAATTCTATCGGATTATCAACGAGGTACCAACTGCCTTGATGATTCTGATCGTCATCATGGTGATCGTGAAGCCGTTCTAGGCAGCGGTCGCGAACAATCGCTCAGTGCTTCTGCTTGCGGAGTGTGAGGCGATTTTCTATATTAGCGATATCCCACCCAACGCAGGCGGATGTGGTCGTGTCTGAGCTTTCCAGAGGCCGGACACCCCATCAGGTTTGAAGCCTCACCGGCGCTCTCCTTGCCAGACCTGCGGACCTTACCTTTTCGCGTCCGCATTTCAGAGCCTCCTCGCACCCCCCTCCCAGGTTACCCCACAGGACCACCCCAATGCGGGAAATCAAACTCCAGGACCTCAAGTCGAAGACGCCGGCCGAGCTCGTCTCGTTCGCGGAAGAGAATGGGGTCGAGAATGCCAGCACCATGCGCAAGCAGGAGCTGCTGTTCGCCATCCTCAAGCAGCTTGCGCTCGCCGAGACCGACATCGTCGGCGAAGGCGTCGTCGAGGTTCTCTCCGACGGCTTCGGCTTCCTCCGCTCGCCCGATGCGAATTATCTGCCGGGCCCGGATGACATCTACGTTTCGCCCTCGCAGATCCGCCGTTTTGGCCTGCGCACCGGCGACACTATCGAAGGCCACATCCGCAGCCCGAAGGAGGGCGAGCGCTATTTCGCGCTGCTGAAGGTCAACACGCTCAATTTCGAGGACCCGGAAAAGGCCAAGCACAAGGTCAATTTCGACAACCTCACGCCGCTGTTTCCGAATCAGCGCTTCCGCATGGAAATCGACGACCCCACGCGGAAAGACCTGTCTGCAAGGGTGATCGACATCGTTGCGCCGATCGGCAAGGGTCAGCGCGCGCTGATCGTCGCGCCGCCGCGCACGGGCAAGACCGTGCTGATGCAGAACATCGCGCACTCGATCGCGCATAATCATCCCGAGTGCTATCTGATCGTGCTCCTGATCGACGAACGTCCGGAAGAAGTCACGGACATGCAGCGCTCGGTGAAGGGCGAGGTCGTCTCCTCGACCTTCGACGAGCCGGCGGTGCGCCATGTCCAGGTCGCCGAGATGGTGATCGAGAAGGCCAAGCGTCTGGTTGAGCATGGCCGCGACGTCGTGATCCTGCTGGACTCCATCACGCGCCTCGGCCGCGCCTACAACACCGTGGTGCCGTCATCGGGCAAGGTGCTGACCGGCGGTGTCGATGCCAACGCGCTGCAGCGGCCGAAGCGGTTCTTCGGCGCCGCCCGCAACATCGAAGAGGGCGGCTCGCTGACGATCATCGCGACTGCGCTGGTTGATACCGGCAGCCGTATGGACGAAGTCATCTTCGAAGAGTTCAAGGGCACCGGCAACTCCGAGCTGATCCTCGATCGCAAGGTGTCGGACAAGCGGACCTTCCCGGCGATCGACATTTCGCGCTCCGGCACCCGTAAGGAAGAGCTGATCACCGATCCGGTGGTCTTGAAGAAGATGTACGTACTCCGCCGCATCCTGAATCCGATGGGGACGATGGACGGCATCGACTTCCTGCTCGACAAGCTGCGCTCGACCAAGAGCAATTCCGAGTTCTTCGATTCGATGAACACCTGATTGCAGTGCAACATGATCCAAAGGGCGCCTTCGGGCGCCCTTTTTCTTTGTGCGACTTTGTTGCAGCGAGCTGCAGCATGGCGGGGCGTTGTCGTCTGGAGTAGGCGTCGTCTAAGATGTTGATATAATTTATGAATAGCGGATCGAGGGATGCCGCTCATTCCGTTGCAAGTGGTTCTTGCAGTAGACGCTCGCGAATTTATTGCATCGCACTATTGGTTTTGCTGCGAGAATCCAAGCAGCATAATCGCTCGATTTGTCAGCCGAAACGGATGTTTGCCTTTTCCCTTTCAGCCGGACAAATAGGCTATGTATCCGCGAGACCACACCATCTTTGCACTGTCGTCTGGCCGTCCGCCAAGTGCGCTTGCGGCGGTGCGTGTCTCCGGGCCAGGCGCCAGCCTGGTGCTGACGACGCTGGCGGGCAAGCTGCCGGCGCCGAGGCAGGCCAGCCGCCGGCTCCTTCATGACGGCGTGGGCCAGCCGATCGACGATTCGGTGGTGTTGTGGTTTCCGGGGCCCGGCAGCGCGACCGGCGAGGACGTCGCCGAATTTCACGTCCATGGCGGCCGCGCGGTGCTGGCCGCACTGTTTACCGCAATTTCCGTAATTCCGAATATGCGAGCTGCCGAACCGGGCGAATTCACCCGGCGCGCCTTCGAGAACGGCAAGCTCGACCTGACCGAGGCGGAGGGCCTCGACGATCTCATTCATGCCGACACCGACCGCCAGCGCCGCCAGGCGTTGCGGCAGTTGCAGGGTCTCCTCGGCAATCGCGCGCGCGACTGGCGCGAGCGCATCATCGACGCCTCGGCCTTGATCGAGGCCGGCATCGATTTCTCCGACGAGGGCGATGTGCCCGCCGAGTTGAGAGCGCCTGCGGTCAAGGCGATCAGTGCGCTGCATGACGAAATCGCAGAAGTCCTTGCGGCACAGGGACAAGCTGAACGCTTGCGCGACGGCCTGGTGGTTGCGATCGCGGGCGAGCCGAATGTCGGCAAGTCGACGCTGATCAACCAGCTCGCGCGCCGCGACGTCGCGATCGTCTCGCCGCATGCCGGCACGACACGCGATGTGATCGAGGTGCAGCTCGATCTTGATGGCTATCCCGTCACGGTGATCGACACGGCCGGCATTCGCGAGACCGACGATCCGGTGGAGCAGGAGGGTGTTCGCCGGGCGCGAGCCCGAGCCGAAGACGCCGACCTCGTGTTGTGGCTGGTGGAGGCGGGGCGCGCGGTCGATCCGGCCGCAATGCCGTTGCTGGGGAAGTCCGGCAATGCAGGCAGCCGCTCCGGCGGTTCGGTCTGGATCGTGCGCAACAAGATCGATCTCGGCGGGGTCGAGGACGTCGGCCTGTACGGTGAGTTCGGAATCGCCGCCAGCCGGGGGGACGGCATTCCCGCGCTGGTCGATGCTATGGTGAAATTCGCCGCCGACTTCTTCGGAACGACTGAGGGCGCGTTGGTGACCCGGGCCCGGCAGCGGGATTTGCTGCGCCGGGCGTCGGACAGCTTGCGGCGGAGTCTGGAGCTTGTAGAAGACGGCGAGGAGCTTGCCGCCGAAGAGCTGCGCGCTGCGGCCTATGCCTTGGGCCGGCTGCTGGGTCGGGTGGATGTCGAGGACGTCCTGGGGGCGATTTTTCAGAAGTTCTGCGTTGGGAAGTAGCCCTAGTTCTTCATTGTACAACTAGCCTTTGTTCCACTTCTTCGTTTCACGTGAAACACTGCGGTCGCGTTCCGAGACGTTTCACGTAAAACGTGACTCCATTACCCATATTTGCTGGCAAACGTGGCAGCTAAGGGAGCGGGTGAGCGGAGAGATCCCGGATCACTCCGCTCGCGATGATGGGAGTATGCCGCTGCCATCGAGCTTCGAGACCGGGCCGCATCTGGACGTTACGGCCCTTCAGTAGACACTTTATGCGTCGGGAGCTCCGTTTTCTCCCACTGAAAATGATAATCTTTCCAAGGGCGGTTCTACTGTGCCTGGGGTTGTTTTCGCGAAAAACATCTGGGCTCCGCTTGCACCGTTTTCACGTGAAACAACCGCCTTTCCAGTTTCCGCTTCCGGCTTCCCCGCCTCTGAGCTAGAAGTCCGTCCATGCGCACAGAGCGAGAGAGCTTCGACGTCATTGTGATTGGCGGCGGCCATGCCGGCTGTGAGGCCGCTTCTGCCTCTGCCCGGATGGGCGCGGCGACCGCTCTGGTGACGCACCGCTTCTCCACGGTCGGCGCGATGTCCTGCAATCCCGCCATTGGCGGTCTCGGCAAGGGCCATCTGGTTCGCGAGGTCGACGCGCTCGATGGTCTGATGGGCCGGGTCGGCGACGCCGGCGGTATTCAGTTTCGCGTTCTCAATCGCCGTAAGGGCCCAGCGGTCCGTGGTCCGCGCGCGCAGGCCGACCGGAAGCTCTATGCGGCCGCGATGCAGGCGGCGATCCGGGAGACCGAGGGTCTTTCCGTGGTCGAAGGCGAAGCGGACGAGCTGATCGTGGTCGAGGGACGGGTGATCGGCCTGCGCCTGGCAGATGGCCGCGAGCTTCGGGCAGGGGCTGTCGTCGTCACCACCGGCACCTTCCTTCGCGGTCTGATCCATCTCGGAGAGAAGAATTGGCCCGCCGGCAGGGTCGGCGAGGCGCCTGCGATGGGCCTTTCGACCTCGTTCGAGCGCGCCGGATTCACCCTTGGACGGCTCAAGACGGGCACTCCGCCGCGTCTGGATGGCACGACGATCGACTGGTCGGCGGTCGAGATGCAGCCGGGGGACGAGCCTCCGGAGCCGTTTTCGATGGTGACCGAGCGGATCACGACGCCGCAGATCCAGTGCGGAATCACCCGAACCAATTCCGCCACCCATGAGGTGATCCGGGCCAATGTTCATCGCTCTCCGATGTACTCCGGCCAGATCAAGAGCTCCGGACCGCGCTATTGCCCCTCGATCGAGGACAAGATCGTTCGCTTCGGCGATCGCGACGGTCACCAGATCTTCCTGGAGCCGGAAGGGCTCGACGACAGCACTGTCTATCCCAACGGCATCTCGACCTCGCTGCCGGAGGACGTTCAGCTCGCCATTCTCGCAACCATTCCCGGCCTGGAGCGGGTGAAGATGGTCCGGCCGGGCTATGCCATCGAATACGACCACATCGATCCGCGTGAGCTCGATCCGACCCTCCAGACCAAGCGCCTGCGCGGTCTGTTCCTGGCCGGCCAGATCAATGGCACCACGGGGTACGAGGAAGCTGCCGGCCAGGGCATCGTGGCCGGGCTGAACGCGGCATTGGCTGCGAGCGGCGCCGCGCTGACAGTGTTCGACCGAGCTGATGGCTATCTTGGCGTCATGGTCGACGACCTCGTCACCCGCGGCATCAGCGAACCCTATCGGATGTTCACCTCCAGGGCCGAGTACCGCCTGACACTGCGTGCCGACAATGCCGATCAGCGTTTGACCGAGAAGGGCGTCGCTCTGGGCTGCGTTGGCAGCGCCCGGACGGTGCATCATCGCGCCAAGATGGACGCCCTGAATGCGGCACGAGCGCTCTCGAAGTCGCTGACGATCACTCCGAACGAATCGATCAAGCATGGTCTGTCCCTGAACCGGGACGGCCAGCGGCGCTCGGCTTTCGAACTGATGGCCTATCCCGATATTGGCTGGAGCCAGGTCCGTGCGATCTGGCCCGAGCTGTCCGGCATTGATCCCGTCATTGCCACCCATCTCGAGATCGACGCGAAGTACGATGTCTATCTGGAGCGCCAGAGCGCGGACGTCGAAGCCTTCAGGCGGGACGAGGGGATGGTGTTGTCGGACGTCGATTACCAGCAGGTCCCCGGTCTCTCCAATGAGGTGCGGGCCAAGCTGGAGAACGCGCGGCCGTTCACCGTTGGCCAGGCCGGCCGAATCGACGGCATGACGCCTGCCGCGCTCGGCATTCTTGCGGCCTATCTCCGCCGCGAAGCGCGGAAGACTTCCAAAGTAATCGCATAGGTTTCACGTGAAACAGCGCGGGCCGGGCGGCGGCAGATCGTCTTCAGGAAAACCCTCGGCGGGTGAGGGTGCCGGTGTTCGCTCCGAACCGGCGCCTGCCCGGCCAAAGATCGACAAGGCCAGCGCCAACGATCGATCGTGGGACGTCGTCATTGCAGCCGACAAGGTTGCGGCGCTCAACCTCGCGCCTGTTTCACATGAAACGGAAGCCCGGCTCGATCGCTACATCGCACTGCTGCGGGAGTGGCAGGCCAAGACCAACCTCGTCGCGCCCTCGACATTGCCGTACCTCTGGACCCGGCACATCGCCGACTCTCTTCAGCTCGTCGCTCTCGCCCCATCGGCCAAACGTTGGGCCGACCTCGGCAGCGGTGGCGGCTTTCCCGGGATCGTCCTGGCCTGCGCCATGGCCGGGACGGCCGGGGCGAGCGTCCATCTGGTCGAGCGAATCGCCAAGAAGGCGGCCTTCCTGCGCGAAGCCGTGCGCGTCACGACATCTCCGGGAGTCGTACATCTCGCTGAGATCGGGGATAATGTGGATAGAATCACCGGCCCGGTCGATTGCGTCACCGCGCGTGCGCTGGCTCCGCTACATCAACTCATCGGCTTTGCGGAGCCGCTGATGCGCCGGGGCGCAAAGGCGTTGTTTCTCAAGGGTCAAGATGTAGAGTCTGAATTGACCGAAGCCACTAAATATTGGAATATTCAGCCGCAGCTCCACCACAGCCGTACAGGCGACGGTTGGATCGTCGAGCTGGCTTCCGTCGAACGGCGCGGGTGAGGCGTCAGGGGCCGAGTGGGGGAATTTGCGATGAGCGTGATTGACGAACCGCAGCAAGAACAGACCGCCGCCGTCCCGCAGGGCCATCCGCGCATCCTGGCGCTGGCGAATCAGAAGGGCGGCGTGGGAAAAACAACCACGGCGATCAATCTCGGCACGGCGCTCGCTGCGATCGGCGAGCGCGTCCTGATCGTCGATCTCGATCCGCAGGGCAATGCCTCGACCGGACTCGGCATCGATCGCCGCAACCGCTCCTGCTCGACCTATGACGTTCTGATCGGCGAGGCGAGCCTGCGGGAAGCGGTGGTGTCGACGGCAGTGCCGCGGCTGCATATCGCGCCCTCGACCATGGATCTCTCCGGCCTTGAGCTCGAGCTCGGCACCACGCCGGGTCGTGCGTACAAGCTGCGCGATGCGATCAGCGCGCTCAACAACAACGTCTCGCCCGACGCCGATTACACTTACGTGCTGATCGACTGTCCGCCCTCGCTCAACTTGATCACCGTGAACGCGATGGCGGCTTCCGACGCAATCCTGGTGCCGCTCCAGTGCGAGTTCTTCGCGCTCGAAGGTCTGTCGCAATTGCTGCAGACGGTGGAGCAGGTGCGCTCGACGCTCAATCCGAGCCTGTCGATCCACGGCATCGTGCTGACCATGTTCGACTCGCGCAACAATCTCTCGAACCAGGTCGTTGCCGACGTCCGGCAGTTCATGGGCGAGAAGGTCTACAAGACCATGATCCCGCGCAACGTGCGCATCTCGGAGGCGCCGTCCTACGGCAAGCCGGTGCTCGTCTACGATCTCAAATGCGTCGGCAGCGAAGCTTATCTGCGGCTCGCCACCGAAGTGATCCAGCGCGAGCGCGAGCTGCGGACGACGCATTGAAGCGGCGTTGATGCTACGAGTTACGAGTTTCGACAATTCAGTTCTGGAGTGCAGCGTGAATCCAAGGGAGCTGGCGATGGCCGACGAAGCGCGTTCGCGACTGGGCCGGGGTCTTGCGAGTCTGATCGGTGACGTCGGCGGCGAGGCTCAGCATGTCGATCGGCCGCGCGCGCAACGCAAGGTGCCGATCGAGTTCATCAAGCCCAATCCGCGCAACCCGCGCCGCACCTTTTCGGAGAGCGAGCTCAGGGAGCTCAGCGATTCGATCAGGCAGCATGGCGTGATCCAGCCGATCGTGGTGCGCCCGGTGAAGGGTGCGCAGGACCGCTTCGAGATCATCGCCGGCGAACGGCGCTGGCGCGCCTCGCAAATGGCCGGCCTGCACGAAGTGCCGATCGTCCCCGTCGACATCAGCGACAGCGATGCGCTGGAGTTCGCGATCGTCGAGAACGTGCAACGCGAAGACCTCAACCCGATGGAAGAGGCGCTTGGGTATCACGCGCTCGCCAACGAGTTCAAACGCAGCCAGGACGACATCGCCAAAGTCGTCGGCAAGAGCCGCAGCCACATCGCCAACATGATGCGGCTGACGAAGCTTCCCGCCGAGGTGCAAACCCTGATCACGACCGGCGAGCTGACCGCGGGTCATGCCCGCGCGCTGATCGGCGTGCCTGATCCGCTCGCTGCCGCCAAGCGCATCGTCGAGGAGGGCCTCAACGTCCGCCAGGCCGAGGCGTTGGCGCATGAAGAGGGCGTGCCGGAGCGCAAGCCGCAGAAGGCGCGCACGGGGGCGAAGGAAAAGGACCCTGACACGGTCGACCTCGAAAAGCGCGTCAGCGACGCGCTCGGGCTCAAGGTCACGGTGAGCCACCGCGACCCCGGCGGCTCGGTCCAGATCAACTACCGCAACCTCGATCAGCTCGACGAGGTGATGCGGCGGCTGGCGAAGGGCGCCCTGTAGCCGCTTGGTGTCGTCCTGGCGAAAGCCAGGACCTCATGCCGATCCACACGTCATTGCGAGCGCAGCGAAGCCATCCAGAATCTTTCCGCGGAGAGATTCTGGATTGCTTCGTCGCAAGGGCTCCTCGCAATGACGAGGGGACAGTGCGGGAAGCTCAGCTCCGCCGCTTCGCGTTTGCGGCGATCGCCATCAGCGTGCGCTGGGCGATGGCGGCGGCGAGGGTGGATTGCTTGCGGGTATCGAGCGCGGCGGTCGCGAGCTGCTCGATGATGACGGCGAGCCGCGCCACGCTGAAATTGCGCAATGCGGTTTCGACCGCGGGCTTCCGCGAAAAATGCAGGCGCGGATAGCCGCTGTCGAGCACCGCGGATGCGGGCGTGCCGTCGGCGATTGCGAGCGCCGATTTGTGCAGCCACGCCGCCTGACGCTGCGCCGCGGAGATGATCACGCCGGGGTAGGTGCCGGCGATCATGGCTTTGGCAAACTCGTTCTCGACGATCTCGGGCCGGCCGGCGAAGGCGCCATCGACGATCGGATCGAGTTTCAGTTCCGACGCATCGGCGACGACAGCCATCACGTCATCCAGCGTGATCTCGCCCTTGCCATGGGCATAGAGCGTGAGCTTGCGCAGCTCGTTGCGGGAGGCCTGGCGATCGCCGCCGAGGAACGACATCAGCGCCGCGCGGGCATCTTGCGCGATGCGCAAATTGGCGATGCGGAGCTCGTCTTCCATGAGCTTGGCGAGATCGCGCTCGGTATCGGGATAGCAGGCGATCGCGACGGCCGTCTTGGCGCGTTCGCAGGCCTTGCGCAGTGGCGATTCCGGACGCAGCTCGCCGGCCTCGATCACGATGCGGCAATCCCTGACGCCCATTTCCGCCAGCGTGTCGATAGCACTGGCAAAGCTGCGCGAGCCGGCGCGCACGCGGATGGCGCGGCGGCCGCCGAACAGCGGCACCGTCATGGCCTCGTCGACGAGGCGCGACGGCTCGGCGGAGAGCTCGTCGCCATCGACCTTGACCAGCGAGAAGGGATCATTGGGATCGTCGACGGACGAGGCGATCAGCGCATCCGCGCGTTCGCGGACCAGGCCGGCGTCGGGACCATAGAGCAGGATGATCGGACGGCCCGCATCGGGGCGGGCGAGAAAGGCGTCGATCTCTTTTCCGCGCAGCGCGACCATGTTGCCTGGGACTCGTCATTCCGGGCGAACCGGGGTGACGGGATGAATTAAGTGCCCGCGGTGAAGAACGAGGCGAGTCGAGTCGTGATGTTCTCGGCGATCTCGTTGGCAGCACGATCCTCGGCATCACGTACCGCGCGGTTGCGGCTGAAACGCTGATAGGAGCCGGGCATGTCGTAGGACACGCGGGAGAACGTGGTGCCTGTCATCACCGACTTGCCGCTGACGACCTCGATCAGATTGTACTGGGCGTCGAGGCCGTAGTTTTCGCTGCTGGGCAGGCCGGTGTTGGGATCGACGATCAGCGACGTCTTGCTGCTTGCGAAGCGGATCTCGAGGCGGTGGGTTGGCGGCATGCCAGTGGCGCTGCCATAGAGCTTGAAGGCCAGCGCGTTGCGGACCTCGACGCCGACCCGGGCCTCGCGTGAGGCATTGGCTTTGGCGATCGGGGGTAGATCGACCCCCATCAGCTTCTCGCGCAGACCGGGGGTGCCGTCGGTGTGCTCGGCATACATCGGGTGGAAGCAGCCGGCCGTCATGGCCGCCAGTGCGGCGACCGCCAGCAAGCGGGCTGCGATGCGGATCCTAGCCGACAACATTCACGATCCTCTTGGGGACGATAATCACCTTGCGGACGGGTTTGCCATCCAAGGCCAGTTTTACCGCATCGAGGGCCAAAACGGCAGCCTCGATTTCCGGATTCTCGGCCGCTGTTGCAACTGTGACCTCGCCCCGCTTCTTACCGTTGACCTGGACCACCAGGGTCACACTGTCTTCAACCAGCAAATCGCGTTCGATTTGGGGCCAATTGGCCTCGGAAACCAGCCCGCTATGGCCCAGAACCTGCCAACACTCCTCGGCCAAATGCGGCATCATCGGGGAGAACAGCTGGACCAGGATCTGGCTGGCCTCCCGGATCGCCCAGGCCAAATCTGGAGCCGGCTGGCCGGGACGTTGCAAGATCTCCGCAAACGCATTGGTGAATTCGCGGATATGGGCGAGGCAGACGTTGAAGTGCAGTCGCTCGATTCCGGTGGTGACCTTGTCCAGCGCGCCATGGGCAGCCTTGCGCAAGGCGGTGGCGTCCGGGCCGAAGCTGGCCGGCCGGGCCGTCGGCGCGCCCTTGCCGGGTTCCACAGAATCGTTCACCAGCCGCCACAGCCGCTGCACGAAGCGCGAGGCGCCCTGGACGCGCTCGTCGCTCCAGATCACGTCGCGCTCGGGCGGGGAGTCCGACAGCATGAACCAGCGGGCGACGTCGGCGCCATAGGTCTCGATGATGTCGTCGGGATCGACCGTGTTCTTCTTCGACTTCGACATCTTCTCGATCGGGCCGATCTGGATGTCTTCGCCTGACGTTAGCAGCGTGGCGCGGCGGCCGTTGGCGCCGGTCTCGACCTTCACCTCGACCGGCTGGACGTAGGTGCCGTCGGCCTTCTGGTAGGTCTCGTGCACTACCATGCCCTGCGTGAACATGCCCGCGAACGGCTCGTCCAGGGCGATGTGCCCGGTCGCCTTCATCGCGCGGGTGAAGAAGCGGCTGTAGAGCAGATGCAGGATCGCGTGCTCGACGCCGCCGATATACTGGTCGACCGGCAGCATCCGGTTGGCGACCTCTGGCGTCGTCGGAGCGTTCTCGTTCCAGGGATCGGTGAAACGCGCAAAGTACCAGGACGAATCGACGAAGGTGTCCATGGTGTCAGTTTCGCGGCTAGCCTTGCCGCCGCATTGCGGACAGGTGACGTGCTTCCAGGTCGGATGATGATCGAGCGCGTTGCCCGGCTTGTCGAAGGTCGCATCGTCCGGCAGTTCGACGGGCAGATCGGCATCCGGCACCGGCACGACGTCGCATTTCGGGCAATGGATGACGGGGATCGGGCAGCCCCAATAGCGCTGGCGCGAAATGCCCCAGTCGCGCAGGCGGAAATTGACCTGGCGCTCGCCGACCGGCGCGTTGCCGCGCAGCTCGCTCTCGAGACGCTTCGCCACCTCGTCCTTGGCCTGATCGATGGTCATGCCGTCAAGGAAACGCGAATTGATCATGCGGCCGTCACCGTCATAGGCGGTATCGGTGATGACGAATGATTTCGGATCCTGGCCCTCGGGGCACACCACCGGCGTGTTGCCGAGAGCGTACTTGTTGACGAAGTCGAGGTCGCGCTGGTCGTGTGCGGGACAGCCGAAAATGGCGCCGGTGCCGTATTCCATCAGCACGAAGTTGGCGACATAGACCGGCAGCTTCCAGCTCGGATCGAACGGGTGGACCGCGCGGATGCCGGTATCGAATCCCTGCTTCTCGGCGGTGTCGATGATCTCCTGCGCCGTGCCCATCCGCTTGATCTCGCCGATGAACTCGGCAAGCTTCGGATTCTTAGCCGCGGCTGCCTGCGCCAACGGATGATCGGCCGAGATCGCCATGAACTTCGCGCCGAACAGCGTGTCGGGGCGTGTCGTAAAAATCTTCAGCTCGCTCTCGCCGGCCGGCGTCGTCGTCGCGTCGAGCGCGAAGCGGATCAGCAGGCCCTCGGACCGGCCGATCCAGTTGCGCTGCATCAGCCGCACCTTGTCGGGCCAGCGGTCCAGCGTATCCAGTGCAGACAGCAGCTCCTGCGAGTACTTCGTGATCTTGAAGACCCACTGGTTCATTTCCCGTTGCTCGACAACGGCACCCGAACGCCAGCCCTTCCCGTCGATCACCTGCTCGTTGGCGAGCACGGTCATGTCGACGGGGTCCCAGTTCACCTTGCGCTTCTCGCGCTCGGCGAGGCCTTCGCGCAGGAAGTCCAGAAACATCTTCTGCTGGTGCTTGTAATAGGAGGGATCGCAGGTCGCGATCTCGCGGCTCCAGTCCAGCGACAGTCCGATCGAACGGAGCTGCTTCTTCATCGCGGCGATGTTGGCGTAGGTCCAGGCCTTCGGTGCGACCTTGCGCTCGATCGCGGCGTTCTCGGCCGGCAGGCCGAAAGCGTCCCAGCCCATCGGGTGCAGCACGTTGAAACCCTTGGCTCGCATGAAGCGGGCCAGTACGTCGCCAAGCGTGTAATTGCGGACATGGCCGATATGGATGCGCCCCGACGGGTAGGGGAACATCTCAAGCACATAGTATTTCGGCCGCGGATCGTCGTTTTTGGAGACGAAGATCGCCTGTTGGTCCCAGGCGGCTTGCCAGCGCGGTTCGGCGTCGCGGGCGTTGTAGCGTTCGGAGGTCATGGAATCGTTGGGTTTTCGTGGATCTGGCCGTCTAAAGACGGCGGACTAGGCCATAGAAGTCCTCGGGGGGTCAATGGGTTGCCGCTGGCGGCGCGGCGCCGCAAGGCTGCTCCGCAAAAATACGGAGAGTCCTGTTCGGCTCGCCGGGCCTGGTCACCGAGAGCGAGGTCGATCGCGTCCGGGCTGCGGGTTAGCCCTCAGCCCGCCATCATCATTTCCGCCGCGCCGTTGTCGATCACCGTGATGCCATGCTCGACGACGTTGTTGCGACCGCGGTGCTTGGCGGCGTAGAGCGCGGCGTCGGCGGCTTCGATCAAATCGCCCGGACGCAAGCTCTCGTTGGGCTTGGTCGCGGCAACGCCGATCGAGACGGTGACGATCATGTGGTCGGAGGTGATGTGCGGCAGGCCCAGCTTCAGCACGGCCGCACGCGCCTGTTCGCCAATTTCGACGGCGCGCGCCACGTCGGTGTTCGGCAGCAACAGGCAGAATTCCTCGCCGCCGTAGCGGGCCGCGAAGCCCATCGTGTCGGCGGCGATGCCGGACAGCGATTCGCCGAGCCTGGTCAGGCAAGAATCGCCTTCGAGATGGCCGTAGGTGTCGTTGAACAGCTTGAAATGGTCGACGTCGATCATCAACAGCGCGAGGTCGCTGCCATATTGCTGCGCGCGCATCCATTCGAAATCGAGGCGGCTCTGGAAGCCGCGGCGGTTGGCAAGCCCCGACAACATGTCGATCGAGGCCATCACCGTGAGTCGGTCATTGCTCGCCATCAGCTCGCGTTCGCGCTGGCTGAGCTGTGCGGCCATCGCGTTGAACGCGCGGGCGAGCGGCACGAACTCGGCCGGCAGGCGATTGCGCGCGGCACGCGCCGACAGATCGCCCTCGCCCAGACGCTTGGCCATGTCGGCGAGCATCCTGATCGGCTTGATCACCAGTTTCTCGGCTGCGATCAGCGCGCCGAGCAGCACGAATACGACGACGAAACCGAGCTGGAGATAGGCGGTGCGGATGTCGCGGCTCACGGCCGCGGACACCTTGTCCTCGTCGATGCTGGCGATCAGGCGGGCATTGGTTCCGGCGATGCGGATATAGCTGACCGCGCGGCGGGAGCCGTCGGCAGCGAGGAAAGAGAGTGAACCTTCGTCCTGGTCAGACCTCAGCGCCTTGTCGGCGATCGCGGACATCAGCGGCATGTTGTCGAGCGGACGGCCGATCGCACTATGCTGGTCGGCCGGTGCCGCCAGCACGGTGCCGGTGCTGTCGACCAGCACGGCCGTGATGCCGGCGCGCCCCCCCAGATTGCTCATGACCTTCGACATCCAGTCGAGGTTGACGGTGGCGAGCACGACGGCATCCGCTACGCCGCTGAAGGCGGACACCGGGTAAACCGCCATGACGGTCGGTGTCAGCACCGGGCGCGACAGGATGAAGTCGCTCAGGACGAAGCGGCCGGTTTCCTGCGCCTGCTGGAAATACGGCCGGTCACTGAGGTCCAGGCCGACATACATGTTGTTGGTGGCGCACTGGATGCGCCCGTCCTGGCCGGCGATCAGAAGCGTGCGGATCCAGGGAAGGTTCGACGGCAGGCTCGCGCGCAGCACGTCACAGCTCTTGCTGATGCCGCCGGCGGAGGCGCGGATGAAAGCTTCCGATTTCAGGATGGTCTCGACCGACGAGATCACCTCGCGCTGCGCATCGGCGCTGTGTCTTGCAACGGTGGTGAATTCGGCTGTGGCCTGTGCGATCTGCCGTGTGCGCGTGTCTTCCAGCGATCGGATGCGTTCGAACATCAAAGGCGTCACCAGAATCACCGCGAGCAACGCAAGCCGCGCCCGGATTCCGAGAACCTGCTTGAGTTTCGCTCGTTTGCGGTTGAAACTGACGTTTGACATCTTCGCTGCCCACCCCGCGGCTAAGGTAAAGCGAGGGGTTCAAAAACTCTTTCTTGAACTCGGTAAAATTAGAACTAGCTCCGCAACAACCAGCTCCGATGCGACATCATGACTGAAGCCAACGCCGCGCCGCTAACCGGCCATTCACCAAACGCGCTCGCCGCGGTCGAAGCCGAAATCGCGCGCGCCTGCAAGGATGCGCGGCGCGAGCGTGCCTCCGTGACGCTGATCGCGGTGTCGAAAACTTTCGCCGCGGATGCAATTACCCCGGTCATCGGCGCCGGGCAGCGCGTATTCGGGGAGAATCGCGTGCAGGAGGCCAAAGGCAAGTGGCCCGCGTTAACTTCTGTTTACCCCGATATCGCGCTGCATCTGATCGGCCCGCTGCAATCCAACAAGGCGAAAGAGGCAGTCGCGCTGTTCGATGCCATCCATTCGGTCGATCGCCCGAGCATTTGCCAGGCGTTAGCCAAGGAAATCGAATCCCAGAACAAGCACCCGGAATTGTTCGTGCAGATCAATATCGGTGAGGAGCCGCAGAAGGCGGGCATCGCGCCCGGCGAGGCCGATGCTTTCATCGCGAGCTGCCGCGACACCTACGGGCTGACGATCTCGGGGTTGATGTGCATCCCGCCGGTAGACGAGCCGCCGGCGGCGCATTTCGCGCTGACCGCCAAGGTCGCCGCGCGCAATGGATTGAAGAAGCTCTCGATGGGCATGAGCGCGGATTATGCGACCGCGATCATGCTCGGCGCCACCCATGTGCGCGTGGGCAGTGCGATCTTCGGGCGCCGGTGAGAGCCGTTAGCGACGGCAGAGCGCCATACGAACTCTCGATTTCGTCATTGCGAGCACAGCGAAGCAATCCAGAGTCCCTCCGCGGAAAGATTCTGGATTGCTTCGCTGCGCTCGCAATGACGGTGGTGTATGTGGGGCCTATTCAAACCCCACTGCCACCTTCCCCAGCGCGCCAAAGTCCGCGACAAACCGATCACCCGCCTGGATCGGAAGCGGCGGATGGCACGTGCCCGTGGTCACTACCTCCCCTGCCCGCAAGATGATGCCGAGGCCACGCAGCTCGTTGGCCAGCCAGGCCAGGGCAATGCGGGGATCGCCGAGCACGTTCTTGCCGTGGCCGAGATAGCGCTGGCCGCGTAGCGTGATCTGCGGCCGCTCTTCGACGAGATCCATGGCACGCCAGTTCGCATTCGTCGCTGCGCCCAGCACGAACAGATGCGCACAGGCGTTGTCGGCGATGAGCTGCGCCTCGCCGGCGCTGGCGAAATCGGCAAAGCGCGAATCGGGAATCTCGATCGCGGGATGCAAGCTGTCCACGGCGGCGAGCACCTCGTCGACAGTATATGGCGCCGCGCGCGGCGGCAGATCGCGCCCCATGCCGAAAGCGAACTCCGGTTCGCCGACGCGCATCGCGTTGCCCTTCATCGAGGCGGTGCCGCCATCGGCGATCACGGTGTCGCTCATGATCCGACCGGCCAACGGTCCCGCGACATTGATGTGCTTCTGTCCGGACTCGCTCGTTGCCGCGATCTTCCAGCCGAACAAAGTCCCGCTGAGCGCAGCCTGCACGGCGTAAGCCTCGGTGCGGTTCTGAGGCCGCAACTCTGGCTCCAGCGCGTCAAGCTTGGTGCCGTCGCGCCAATGTTTAACCAGGACCTGCGAAGCGGCGGCGATCTGATCCTTGTCGAGCATGTGTCCTCATCCGATGATGATTTTTGTTTTTGGTCCAAGCCGCCGCAGCAATTGTCGCATCGCCGCTTCGGTCATCGAGACGCAGCCTGCGGTGGGGCCGAAATTGTCGCGGGCCAGATGCAAGAACACCGCGCTGCCCCGGCCGGCGATCCGCGGCCTCGTATTGTGGTCGATTTCGATGATGAAGTCATAGAGATGGTCGGCCCGCTTGAGCCGGTCGCCGCCCTGCCCCTGGCGGAGGCGGATTCCCTGATTGTAATGACGGTCCTTGGGATCCTCGCACCAGGCGTCCTCGCCGGTGATGATCCGGGCCGGCAGGAAGGTCTGCGGGCGGCTGTGCCGGTCGCCCCGCCACCACAATCGCCTCGGACGGAAGCTGCCCCGCGGGGTGCCGCCATCGCCCTCGCGCTTGTTCGCCAGAATGCCGCCGCGTCCGAGCGCCACCGGAATCGTCAGCGCTCCGGCGGTCAGCCAGCCCCGGCGCGGCTTCCCGGCGGCAGGCTTAACGCGGATCACCGAGAGCGGCCCGGCGCTCCGGTTCATGGTGTAACTAGCTGAAGCAGCTTTATTTTTCATGTGAACGTGCGATGTCGAATTCATTACAGGACATTCATCAAAACGGCCTGCTATTCTAGGTTAGAGTGGTTCTGGCTTGTGAATCGGTAACAGCCCACTACTTCAAGACGAACAACAATAATAACGGCGACCCCTAAACTTCCCTCTCGGCTGGGTGCAGCATGGATGCGCGCCGCGCCGGACCCCAAAAGGATGACCCCCTATGGCCAATGCCCGCAAGATCCTGATCGTGGATGACGATACCGATCTGCGCGATACGTTGGTGGAGCAATTGTCGCTGCACGAAGAATTTGAAGCCTCCGCGGTCGATACCGGCGCCAAGGGCGCGAGCGCCGCGAAGGCCAATGCCCCCGATCTCGTCCTGATGGATGTTGGCCTGCCCGACACCGATGGCCGCGAAGTGGTCCGTTCCTTACGCAAGGGCGGGTTCAAGGCTCCGATCATCATGCTCACCGGGCATGACACCGATTCCGACACGATTTTGGGGCTGGAATCCGGCGCCAACGACTATGTCGCAAAACCCTTCCGCTTCGCCGTACTGCTGGCGCGCATCCGCGCCCAGCTCCGGCAGCACGAAGCCAGCGAGGACGCAGTGTTCTCGGTCGGCCCCTACTCTTTCCGGCCCGGCTCCAAGATGCTGACCGCCGCCAATGCGCGCAAGGTCCGGCTGACGGAGAAGGAAACCGCCATCCTCCGCTTCCTCTACCGGGCCGGCCAGATGCCGGTCTCGCGCGAGACCCTGCTCCAGGAGGTCTGGGGCTACAATTCCGGCGTCACCACCCACACGCTGGAAACCCACATTTACCGGCTTCGCCAGAAGATCGAGAAGGACGCCGCGAACCCGGAAATCCTGGTCACGGAAGCCGGTGGCTACAAGCTGGTGCCGTGATACGCTTCAGGGGCGTGCGAATCGTTTTAGATTGCGTGCCCTTGAGCCCCGGACCTGAATGTCAATCGACGATGATGTAGCGCTTCTCGAGCGTGTCCCGACACTGCGCCTGTTGGGAGACGCTTCGTTGCGCATGCTGGCGATCGGCTCCGAGCAGCGTGACTTCGTCCGCGGCGACGTCTTGTTCAATCTCGGCGACGATGCCGATGCCGGCTTCGTGGTCCAGCGCGGCGCCTTCCGGGTCGACGACGGCGCCGGTGCGGAGATGATCGCAAGTCCCGGTGCGTTGATCGGCGAGCTCGCGCTGATCGTGCCGATGAAGCGGCCGTCGAGCGCGATCGCGATCGAGCACGCCTCCGTCATCCGCGTCGCGCGCAGCCTGTTTCAGCGTGTGCTCGAAAGCGACCCCGCCGCCGCCGTCCGCCTGCGCGACGAATTCGCGGTGCGCTCCAGCCAGATCGCCAGCGATATATTGATGGCGGGTGCGAAGCTGACGTCGTGATGTCGTCCTGGCGAAGGCCAGGACCCGTCATCCCAAATGTTTCTGGCTTGGTGCGATTGCCGATGTCCTCGCGCAACAACGAAGATTGGTGTAATGGGCCTGGCTTTCGCCAGAGCGACATTAAACCTCGAGCGTCACCGTCACCGGCACATGATCCGACGGACGCTCCCAGCTCCGCGCATCGCGCAAAATCTTGAAATCACTCACCGCATCTTTCAGCGCGCGCGAGACCCAGATGTGGTCGAGCCTGCGGCCGCGGTCGCCGACAGTCCAATCGGCGGAGCGGTAGCTCCACCACGTGTAGACCTTTTCCGACATCGGAATGCGATCGCGCGCGACATCGACCCATTCGCCGGCGGCGAGCGCGGCTTGCAGCTTCTCGGTTTCGATGGGCGTGTGCGACACCACTTTCAGAAGCTGCTTGTGCGACCAGACGTCATTCTCATGCGGGGCAACGTTGAGATCGCCGACCAGGATGTGGCGATCCTCGCCGCGCGGATGCAACGGCTCGCACGCCTTCATCTCGTCGAGGAAGCGGAGCTTGTGATCGAATTTCTCGTTCAGCGCGGGATCGGGAATGTCGCCGCCGGCGGGCACGTAGAAATTATGCACCACCAGGGGTTTCGCGATCCCGGCCCTCTCACCGAACGACACCGAGATGTGGCGTGAATCCACCTTGTCGCAGAAGGTGCGGATGTCCTTCGACTCGAACGGAATCTTCGAGACGATGGCGACGCCGTGATAACCCTTCTGGCCGTTCAACGCGACATGCTCGTAGCCGAGCCGCTTGAAGCGCTTCAGCGGAAAAGCGTCGTCGATGCACTTGGTCTCCTGGAGACACAGCACGTCCGGCCGCGCGCTCTTGAGAAATTTTGCGACCAGATCGATGCGCAGCCGCACCGAATTGATGTTCCAGGTTGTCAGGGAAAAACGCATGAGATTGATCTAACAAACTCCATCCGTCATGGCCGGGCTTGACCCGGCCATCCACGCCTTTTTGTAGGTCCAGATTGTAGGTCCAGAACGTGGATGCCCGGGACAAGCCCGAGCATGTCGATCATCGCAGCAGCGAGTAAGTCTCAGCCCGGCGACGGGCCGTAATTGGTAAAATCGATCTTGAACATGCCGGGATCGAGCTTCTTGCTCGTATCCAGATTATAGACCGCGATCGTGGTGTCGTAGCCCTGCGGGTCGGTGACGGTCCACTGCTTCAACTGGCCGTCCTTGGCGCCGAACATCAGCAAGAGGCGACTGGTGCCGACCAGCGCCTGCTTCTCCTCGATGGTGACGCTGACGAAGACGTCGTCGGCCGAGACGTTGACGACGTTGGTGTCCTTCATCAGGTCGATGCGGTCGGACAGCAGGAAACGCAGCGGTGTCTGTGACAGCGGATAGACGTCCTGCGTCGCGAGCTTGCGGTCGCGCACCACCAGCGACGATCCGTCGGCGACGATGTCGATCGGGCTCGGCGCGTCATATTCGAAGCGCACCTTGCCCGGCTTCTGGATGTAGAAGTCGCCTTGCGTCTTGCTGCCGTCGGGGCCGACCTGGACGAAATTCCCGACCAGCGTCGACAATGACGACAAATAGGCGCTGACCTTGGCGGCCTGGGCCTTCTGGTTCGCATCGAAGGTCTGGAAGATGCTGCTCGGCACGTTGCGGCGTGGATCCGGAATCACCGGATTGGGCGGCGTCTGGGTCGCGCCGGTGACCGCGGGCCCTCCAACGGCCGGACCGCCGTCGCGGCCCTTCGGTGCAGGCTTCGGCACGGGAACGGTCTGCGCGAACGACGCCGTGATCACCATCGCGGCGGTGACGAGAATTACGCCGGCCATGCGCGCGCTCCGCGCGGCGACAATGGCAGCGAATCGAATGTCCGGATGTCTGATCAACGCGTCGTCCTGTGTGGCTGGGCGCCCTTTTAGCGTGATTTCGGCCAAAAGCAGATAACGTTTTTGCGTGAATGATGGTTTGAGGCGGCTCGCCTCACATATGGCTGTCTTCTTCCTCGACCAGGATCTCGCGCTTGCCGGCGTGGTTGGCGGGTCCGACGATGCCCTCCAGTTCCATGCGCTCCATCAGCGATGCGGCGCGGTTATAGCCGATCTGCAGGCGGCGCTGGATATAGCTGGTAGAGGCCTTACGGTCGCGTTTGACGATCGCAACAGCCTGCGAGAACAAATCGCCGCCGCCATCCGCGCCCATGGCGGACGCGTCGAACACCGCGCCGTCCTCGTCTTCGCTGGGTTCTTCGGCCGTGACGGCTTCGAGATATTCCGGCTGTCCCTGCGTCTTGAGGTGGCGCACCACCTTCTCGACTTCCTCGTCCGACGCGAAAGGTCCGTGCACGCGGCTGATGCGACCGCCCCCGGCCATGTAGAGCATGTCGCCCTGGCCGAGCAGCTGCTCGGCACCCATCTCGCCGAGAATCGTGCGGCTGTCGATCTTGGACGTCACCTGGAAGGCGATGCGGGTTGGGAAGTTCGCCTTGATGGTACCGGTGATGACGTCGACCGATGGACGCTGCGTTGCGAGGATCACGTGCAGGCCGGCGGCGCGCGCCATCTGCGCGAGGCGCTGCACCGCGCCTTCGATGTCCTTGCCGGCAACCATCATCAGGTCGGCCATTTCGTCGACGATGATGACGATGTAGGGCAGCGGGTCGAGCGAGAGCTTCTCTTCCTCGTAGATCGCCTTGCCGGTTTCCTTGTCGAAGCCGGTGTGCACCGTGCGCGTCGGCTCTTCGCCCTTGGCCTTCAATTCGAGCAAGCGCGTGTTGTAACCGTCGATGTTGCGCACACCGAGCTTGGCCATGTTCTTGTAGCGCTCTTCCATCTCGCGCACGGCCCATTTCAGCGCGACCACCGCCTTCTTCGGGTCGGTCACGACGGGCGTGAGCAGATGGGGAATGCCGTCATAGACGGAGAGTTCGAGCATCTTCGGATCGACCATGATCAGGCGGCACTGGTCCGGGCGCAGCCGATAGACCAAGCTGAGGATCATGGTGTTGATGGCGACCGACTTGCCGGAGCCGGTGGTACCGGCGATCAGCATGTGCGGCGTGCGTGCGAGGTCGATGATGACGGGATCACCGCCGATGGTCTTGCCGAGGCAGAGCGGCAGTTTCGCAACCGAATCGACAGTCTCCTTGGCGACCAGCAGCTCGCGCAGATAGACCTTTTCGCGATGCGCGTTCGGCAGCTCGATGCCGATGGCGTTGCGGCCCGGCACGACGGCGACGCGCGCCGAGAGCGCGCTCATCGAACGGGCGATGTCGTCGGAAAGTCCGATCACGCGCGACGATTTGATCCCCGGCGCCGGCTCCAGCTCGTACAGCGTGACCACGGGACCCGGATGGGCCTTCACGATCTCGCCGCGAACGCCGAAATCCTGCAGCACGCCTTCGAGCGCGCGCGAATTGGTTTCCAGCTCGGCCTTGCTGAGCGGCTGGCGATCGCCGGCCTTGGGCGCGGCCAGCACCGACACGGACGGAAGCTCGAACTTGTCGGAAGATTTCTTGGAAGCAGCCTTTGGAGCAGCCTTCTTGCGCGGCGCGCGCGCGGCGGGCTCCTCCTCCTCTTCCTCCTCGTGGTCTTCTTCGTGCTCGTCCTCGTCGTGCTCGTCTTCGGACTGCGGCGAGATCGGCGGCGCGGCGCGGCCGCCACCGAGCTTCGGCTCCTGACGGCTGAAGGCAACGGCCTTGGTCTTCGGTCCGCTCGAGACCAGCGAGCGGTAGGCCGCGCCAAGCAACCAGATCAGTCGTGCCTTCGTGCTCATCAAGGCGTGGAACAGCCAGCCCAGCGATACCGAACCGCGATCGCTCTCCTCGTCCAGGTCGAGCGGCTTGTCATCGTCCTCGATCTCAGCGAGTTCGTCGTCATGCTCGCGTGCGCCGAGGCCGCAGGCGATCAGGAAGGTCGCCGCCATCGCGGCGAACAGGATCGTGCCGAGCACGATGCGATAGATCATGCCCGGCGGTCCGAAGATCACCGCGGGCGCGCGAACCAGGGCATCGCCGACCACGCCGCCGAGGCCTGTCGGCAGCGGCCAGGCGCCGCCATGTGGCCAGCAGCTGACGAAGCCCGCCGCGATCACCGTGCAGAGAATCCAGCAGCCGAGCCGCAGCGCCTCGCGGTCGAACGGGCGATGGGTCAGCATGCGCCAGCCCCAGACCGCGACGGTCAGGACCAGCATGATCGCGCCGAGCCCGAGGATCTGCATCGCAAGGTCGGCGCCGATCGCGCCGGCATAGCCGAGAATATTGCGGATCGGCCGCGACGTTGCGTGGCTGAGGCTGGGATCCTGCACTGACCAGGTCATCAGCGCCGCCGAGGCGGCGCCCGACAATGCGATCAGGCCGAGACCGCTGAGCTCGCGCACGCGCCGCGCCAGCCCCTCGCGGATCGAGGGCGGCAGATGGCTGACCAAGGGAATGACACGTTCGATTGTCGACATGCTCATGGGCCCCGCCTAACCCAGAGTCTCGACCAGGCGGTGCAGCGCCTGCGCCGTGGTCTCGCCATCCTGCACAAGCGCAAGGCGAATGTAGCCTGCGCCGGGATTGAAGCCGTCGGGCTGGAGCCGCGCCAGATAGCTGCCGGGCACCACGCGCACGCCTGTTTCCTTGAAGAGTTTCAGGCACACAGACACATCGTCGCCGATTTCGGACGTGTTGAGCCAGACGCAGAAGCCGGCATCGGGCCGGCGATAGCCGTAACGATTGCCGATGATCTGGTCGGCGAGATCGAACTTGATGCGGTAGAGCCTGCGGTTCTCCTCGACATGCGCCTCGTCGCCGTAAGCAACGGTCGCGACATGCTGCAACGGGACCGGCACCTGCGGCGCCGCGATGTTGCGCAATTCGAGGAACATGCCGATGAGTTTTTTGTCGCCGGCGGCGAAGCCGACGCGCAGGCCCGGCAGGTTCGAGCGCTTGGACAGCGACTGGAACGCGACCACGCGGGTGAAATCAGGGCCAGCGCATTCGAGCGCGCTGCCGGGCGCTTCGCGGGTGTAGATCTCCGAATAGCACTCGTCGCTGAGGATCACGAAGCCGTAGCGGTCGGCGAGCTGCTTCAGGCGAATGAAATAATCGCGCGAGGCCACCGATCCCTGCGGGTTGGCGGGCGAGGCCAGATAGAACGCCACCGTGCGCGCCAGCGTCGCCTCGTCGATGGCGTCGAGATCGGGCAGGAAGCCGTTCTCGGCGGTGGTCGGCAGGTAGACCGGCTCGCAAGCAGCGGCGCGGGCGCCGGCGCCATAGACCGGATAGAACGGGTTCGGCATCAGGATCGCGGGCTTGCCGGGACGCGGGCCGACATAGCGCGCAGCCGCGATGGCGGCGAGGAACAGCCCCTCTCGGCTGCCATTGAGGACGAGAATCTCGCTCTCGGGATTGAGCGGTCGCGGCAGCTTGAAACGCGACGACAGCCAGGCGCCCGCGGCCAAGCGGAACGGGTCGGTGCCCTTGTTCGCGGGGTAACGGCCGAAATCGGCGATGTGCTTGGCCAGTACCGGGCCGACGAAATCAGGCACCGGATGCTGCGGCTCGCCGACGGCAAGCGAAATCAAAGGCTTGCCGGGCTGATGCGGTGCCAGCAGCTCGTTCAGCCGGACGAAGGGAGAGCGTTCGCTATCGGAGCTTCCACTGTCCTGCGGCGCACGGGATGAAGCGGTCATAGCCATTCTGGACGCCAGCACTCTTGGAACAGCCGGTCGCAGCACGGCGCCGACGGGAAGCGGTTCAGTTCACCATAGATAGGGCGAGGTTAAGACGCGATTAACCATCGGTCGCCGCCTCGGTCCAGAGCAGGAATAATGAGGCCACGGGCGGCTCTCGGAGCTGGTCATGCCATTGCGAGGGGGTGGACGTCTTGGCGATGTCATGGCCGGGCCTGTCCCGGCCACCCACGGCCTTTCCGACGGCGTCCAAGAACGTGGATGCCGGGACAAGCCCGGGCATGACGGCTTATGACGGCTTTGGCGGATAGGCGCCCTAATGCCCCGGCAGCTTCTCGAATGTCGCCATGCCCGCGGGGATCGCGTGGAAGTCCTGCTTGTCGCAGGTGTAGATCGCCATCTGCGGATGGAACTGCGCAGGTTCGTCCAGCGTGCCGACCTTCAGGATCGCCGCCGGCAGGCCGGGAACCTTGGTCACCAGATGGGTCCCGCATTGAGCGCAGAATTCGCGCGTGACGGCGCGTTCGAGGTCCTTGCGCGCGAATTGCTTGGGTTGCCCGGTGATGTAGCTGAAGCCAGCCGCCGGCATCGCGATGAAGGTGTTGGGCGCGCCGCCCGAGATGTACTGGCACTCGCGGCAATGACACTGCGCCTGCATCATCGGGTCGCCCTCGGCGACATAGCGCACTTCGCCGCAATAGCATCCGCCTTCCAAACGCATGACGACCTCCCGATTGTTGTTTCTTGTGGTCGATATTTCTGCGCGGGCGGTGTGGAATGGCAATCTTTTTCTTTCGCCTGGACGGACCAAGACAGACCTCCTGCAGCCGGTTCGTGCATCTATCTCTTGGCAAGTCCGCAGCCGTTGAATCCCCGGCCGCGCCAGCACCCGCTGCTCATGCACTCGGCTTCCAGCCGTGGACAAGCGGTTGAAGCGCAATCCGCGCGGCCACCCATACCGACGCATGCCGTGGCGCACCTGCTTCGCATGAACGAACAGCTCATGCCGCTTCCGGTCTGCCGCGGTTGCCCTGCTCCGGCCTGATCTGGCGGCAGCACGGCCGTCTTGTCCTCGCGCTTGGGCGCCCGCTTCGAATCAGGTTGGCCCGGACTTGCAGCGGGGCTCTGTGTCGTCAGCTTGGAGAGTTCCATCCGACACGGTCGGCTGGTATCGGTGCGGACGCCGGCGCCGGTGGTTCCTTTCAGCTCGAGTGCGAGCTTGTACTGATAGGGCGCGCCGGCTGTGCGGCGCAGCGGATCCTTCTCGCCAATCAGCCCGTTGACGGTGACAGTCGCGCTGCCATCCGCTTCGATCTTCCCGTCATAGATTGTGGCACCGGGCTTGCCCTCTTCCCCGGAGAGAGTGTGCAGCACGCCATCCTTGACGCGCAGGGCATACTGGAAATAGGCCTCGGGAAATGGGGGCTTGTTCTCGCAAGTCTCCTTCGCGATCCAGGTTCCATCGAATGCGGTTACGCGCTTGGCGGTGTCTGATGGTTTCGCCAAGGTCTCGACGCGCGATTTCGCCAGATCTGCGAACGCGCAGGCCGGGAAGCGTGCGAGGTGATCCTTGAATGCCGCGAGCGTTCCCAGCGCTTCCGCGCTACGCCAATGGTCTCCGGCCTCCGCGCAGGGATCGACCTGAGGCGTCGCAGGCGACAACGCCGCCGTCTCGGGCTTGCCGTTCAGGTAGAACTCGCCGAAGAACGACAGCGACAGCTCCGGTACTTGCGAGCCTTTGGAGCGCTGGTAGACGCCGGCGCTGATCGTCTGAAATACCGTGTTGACGTTGCCCTTGTCGCCGATGTGCTCCAGGAACGCGCTGGTGTAGGGGCTGTTGCGGCCGCTGCCGTCGTCGGCGGTCCGGCCGGCCTGTGTCGCGTAGGAAATGATGGTGCCCTCGGGACTTTCCATCTTGGCAAGGCCGCGTGAGACGGTGACGCCACGGCCCTGTCCGACGTTTCGCCGCAACTCGTCGGCAAATGGATTGTCGCGGCAGGCGTCGAGCACGAGGATGCGCAGGTTCTTGGCCTGCTGCAGATCCGCCAGGATCTCGTCGGCGCGCACCAGACGGCGCAGATCGACCTCGTCGCGAACGACGGCATCGACAGGCACCAGATAGTTGACGCCGGCGAACTGGAGCGCGTGCCCACTGTAATAGAACAGGGCGACATCGGCGCCGCGGGCCTCACGCGCGAAGCGAAGAATGGTGTCCTGCATGGCGGACTGGTCGAGGTCGGTCGTGACAACAGGATCGAACCCCGATCGCTTGAGGGCCGCGCCGACATCGGCCGCATCGTTGGTCGGATTGGCGAGCGGGGGAACGTTTCGGTAAGCGCCGTTGCCAATCACCAGCGCGACGCGCTTGTCCGCGCGGGCATCGAGGCTCGACAAAGCGAGCAACAGGAAACACCAGACTAGGCAATAGGGCAGACGCATGAAATCCTGCTCCAAACGGGGAGCATGATATTCAGCAAGCTCGCAGCAATGCAATTTAACTTATGACGGCCCAGCGGCACGGGACCAAAAAGAAAGGGGCTCCAACTTGCGCTGGAGCCCCTCAACGGTCGGGACATTGCCGGGTATGTGCCCCAAACCGTAGTTGTGAGCGCGACCTCCGAGGAGGCCGCGCCCGGGAGGAGACTTACATGTTGTAGGCGCGCTCTGTGTGCTCGGTGATGTCGAGGCCTTCACGCTCGCTCTCGACATTGGCGCGGAGGCCAACGATCACATCGACGACCTTGTAGAGAATCGCCGAACCGATGCCCGACCACACCAGCGTGGTGCCGACGCCCCAGACCTGGGAGATCATCTGCGCCGCGAAGTCGTAATCGGCAACCTTCGGCGGGATCGCGGTGTAGTCGATGATGCCCGCACCACCCAGCGCCGGATTGACGAGGATGCCGGTGCCGAGGGCGCCGATGATGCCGCCGACGCAGTGCACGCCGAACACATCGAGGGAGTCGTCGTAGCCGAGCGCGTTCTTCACGACGGTGCAGAAGAACAGGCAGACCACGCCGACCACGAGGCCGAGGACGATCGCACCCATCACGCCGGAGAAGCCGGCGGCAGGCGTGACGGCCACGAGGCCCGCGACAGCGCCGGAGATGACGCCGAGCACCGACGGGTGACCCTTGATGATCCACTCCGCGAACATCCACGACAGCGCGGCGGCTGCGGTGGCGACGAAGGAGTTGGTCATGGCGAGGGCTGCGCCGCCGTTGGCTTCGAGGTTGGAGCCGGCGTTGAAGCCGAACCAGCCGACCCAGAGCAGCGAGGCGCCGATCATCGACATCGTCAGCGAGTGCGGAGCCATCAGCTCCTTGCCGTAGCCGACGCGCTTGCCGATCAGCAGGGCGCCGACGAGGCCTGCGATGCCGGCGTTGATGTGCACCACGGTGCCGCCCGCAAAGTCGATCGCGCCCTTCTTGAAGATCCAGCCTGCGTCGGCGTTGATCTCATCGAGCTTGGCCTGCGCTGCGGTCTTCGCCGCGCCATCAGCCGCAGCAGCCAGAGCCTTGGCTGCGTCCTGGATCATGTCCGGGCCGGGCCAGTACCAGACCATGTGCGCGATCGGGAAGTAGATCAGCGTGACCCAGAGCGGGACGAAGAGCGCGAGCGCCGCGAACTTCATGCGTTCGGCGAAGGCGCCGACGATGAGGGCGGGCGTGATCGCCGCGAAGGTCATCTGGAAGCACATATAGATGAGCTCCGAGATGTTGGCGTCGACCGAGAAGGTCGCGGCCTTCGAGTCGGTGGTGACGCCCATCATGAAGGCCTTGGAGAAGCCGCCGATGAAGTCGGAACCGCCGGTGAAGGTGAGGCTGTAGCCGTACACGGCCCAGATCACGGTGACGACGCAGACGGTGTAGAACACCTGCATCAGGACGGAGAGCATGTTCTTGGAACGGACGAGGCCGCCGTAGAACAGCGCGAGGCCGGGGATCGTCATCAACAGCACGAGCACTGTCGATGTCAGCATCCAGGCGTTGTCTCCCTTGTTGACCGTTGGCTCGGCGTAGGCTGCGGTCGCAGCGAACAGGCCGACTGCGAGAGCCGCCAATCCCGCGCCATAGGGACGCTTAAACGTCATTTCATTTACTCCTGATTGAATTTTGATTGAGCGCGAAATCAAAGGGCCGCAGCATCGGCCTCGCCGGTGCGGATGCGAACCGCATGGTCGAGATTGATGACGAAGATCTTGCCGTCGCCGATCTGTCCGGTTTTCGCGGCGGTCGTGATGGCGTCGATGGTCTTGTCGACCTGGTCGGAGGCGACAGCGACCTCGATCTTGATCTTGGGCAGGAAGCTCACGGCATATTCGGCGCCGCGATAGATTTCCGTATGGCCCTTCTGGCGGCCATATCCCTTGACTTCCGTCACCGTGAGACCGTGAACGCCGATGGCGGTCAGGGCGTCACGGACTTCTTCCAGCTTGAATGGCTTAATAATCGCCATAACAATTTTCATGGGTCCTATCCCCGCTTGGGCCCGGTCCGGACGTGGCCGGGCGCTTCTCGACTGGTTCGCCACGAGGGAGAAAGTTCACTACGCGGGCACAGCCAGGACCCTTAGAATCAAATGCCGTGCCAGATCGGGCGTGTTGCCTAACGGACTATGAAAACGGGTGTTTTCGCGTTTGACGCGTAGTGCCGTGCAGTGCGCCATTACGCCGCGCTCAATACCTGACCATGCCTGATTAAAATACAGGCACGACAGGCTGTCGACACATTGGTGCTCACACGTAGGGCAGCAGAAAGGTATTTCCGTAAGGCGCGCGCCTATTGCAGGGCTTGTCGTGCCGCGAAATATCGGGCCCGTCGCACTTGTGCTCACGGAATGCGCGCAACCGGCCAACCTGCTTGAGCGGGCGAGGCTTGCCGGACGGGTCCCCGGCAGGGACCGTCAGGCGGCGCTGCGTTCCGCGAAGACCCGGTCGATCAGGCCCCAGTCGACCGCCTGCTGCGCGGTCATGAAATGGTCGCGGTCCAAGGTCCGTTCCACGTCCGGTTCGGGGCGCCCGCAATGCTGGGCATAGAGCCGGATGATGCGCCGCTTGGTTTCCTGCATTTCGGTGGCGTGGATCAGGATGTCGGACGCCTGGCCCTGAAAGCCGCCGAGCGGCTGATGCACGTGAAGGCTCGCATTGGGCAGGGCGGCGCGGTGACCGGGCTCGCCGGCCATCAGCAGAAACGAGCCCATCGAGCGCGCGGTGCCCATGCACAGCGTATGCACCGGCGCCTTGATGAATTGCATGGTGTCGTACATCGCAAGGCCGCTGGTGACCACGCCGCCATAGGAATTGATGTAGAGATTGATCGGCTTGTTCGGATTCTCCGCCTCCAGAAACAGGAGCTGCGCGCAGACCAGTCCGGACATCGCATCATTGACCTCGCCATTGAGGAAGATGATGCGCTCGCGCAACAGGCGCGAATAGATGTCGAAGGATCGCTCGCCGCGGGCGGATTGTTCGACGACCATAGGGACGAGCTGAAGCATGTCGCGCATCGGCGACCTCCATTTTCTGCGGGTGATGAAGTGGTGTTGGTGTCAGGCGGCCGCGCGCATCAGGCAGCCATTGCTGTTGGCCGGCTGCGGCAGCTTCATACGGATCTCGCAGGCTTGCTGGATGATGCGAAAGCGGGTGCCGCCATCCTCGTTCGGCTCGATCCGGAAGATGACATGGCTTTCGCGAAACGGCGGTTCGGAATCGCGCAGCCGGTAGCGCACCTCCTGGCCCGGGATCGCTGATTCCGGCTCGGCGCCCGCAAGATCGCAATCCGGCAACCAGCGCTCGCGCAAAGCCGGAATGGTCACCGCGCGCCAGACCTTCGCCGGCGGCGCATCGAATTCATATTCGAGCACCAGGTCTGTTTTGAGCGCCAAGTCTGCGTCGGAGGGATCAGGCTTCACGGCGTCGCTCATTGATCCATCTCCTTCAAGAGATCGGCGAGGGCATCCATGCGTTTCGGCCAATAGGCGCGGTAGCGCGCAAGCCAGGCCCCGATCGCGGAGATTCCTTCGGGATCGACTTCGTAATTCACAAAGCGGCCCTGCCGCTGTTCGCGCACCAGGCCCGCGCCGCGCAGCACCGCGAGATGCTGCGACATCGCCGGTTGGCTGATCTCCAATCCGTCGCGCAAGGCGCTGGCATTCAGGCTTCCGCCGGCAAGCTTCTCAAAGACCTTGCGGCGGGTCGGGTCGGCCAGCGCTTTGAAGATGTCGGCTTCGATCATGGCGACACATAAGCATACGCTTATGTGTTGCGCAAGCCCAATTACTGCAGCGCCTCGCCGTGCTGCGAAATATCCAGCCCCTCGAGTTCGTGCTCGCGGGAGACCCGCAACGGCACGAACAGACCGACCAGCTTGAGCAGGACGAAGCTCATGCCTGCCGACCAGACGAAGGTGACGGCGACCCCGTAGAGCTGGATAAGAAGCTGCTGCGGATGGCCTTCGAGCAGGCCGGCGGTGCCGCCGATCGCGCTCGTTGCGAACACGCCGGCCAGCAGGGTCCCGGTCATCCCGCCGATGCCGTGGACGCCGAACACGTCGAGCGAATCGTCATAGTCGAAGCGGTGCTTCAGCCAGGTGCAGGCCCAGTAGCAGACGAGGCCTGCGATCACGCCGATGACGATGCCGTGCCAGGGCGCCACGAATCCCGAGGCCGGCGTGATGGTGCCGAGGCCGGCCACCGCGCCGGAGATCATGCCGAGCACGGACGGCTTGCGCCGCGTCGACCATTCGATCGCGCCCCAGGTCAGCGCGCCGGAGCAGGCTGCGAGATGGGTCGCGATGATCGCCATCACCGCGCGAGAATTGGCTGCGCCCGCCGAGCCGCCGTTGAAGCCGAACCAGCCGACCCACAACAGGCCGGTGCCCATCACCGCGAGCGACAGATCGAATGGCGAGAGATTTTCCGTGCCGTAGCCATGACGGCGTCCCATCACCTTCGCCGCGACGAGGCCGGCGGTGCCGGCCGACAGATGCACCACGAGGCCGCCGGCGAAATCCAGCACGCCCATTCCGGCGAGGAAGCCGCCGCCCCACACCCAATGCGCGAGTGGAATGTAGACGAAGATGAACCAGGCCACGGAAAAGAGGAGATAAGCGGAGAACCGCATCCGGTCGGCCACCGCGCCCGCGACCAGCGCCACCGTGATGATCGCAAACGTCATCTGGTACAGCATGAACAGCGCTTCCGGGATCGTCTTCGCCGCCGGGTTGACGCTGTCCATGGTCATACCGGAGAGAAACCAGCGGTCGAGCGTGCCGATCCACGGGCCGTCGCCGACGAAGCACAACGAATAGCCGAACGCGACCCAGAGAATGGAGATGATCGTCACTGCGGCGAGGCTCTGCGCCATGGTGGCGAGGACGTTCTTCTTGCGCACCATGCCGGAATAGAACAGCGCGAGCCCCGGGATCGTCATCATCAGCACCAGCGCGGTGGCGACGATCATCCAGGCGGTGTCGGCAGTGTTGATCTCGGAGCCCGCGGCACGCGCCGGCGAAGCCATGATCGACCCAAGCCCGATCGGCGCGGCGATAGCAGCCGCGCGGCGCAACAATCCCGCCATGTCGTTTCCCCCAGCTATTGATTGTGTCGCACGCCGTGGCGCCGTTGCCCGGTGCGATCGAAGAAGAGCGTTGTCGAGCGAAGCGGTTACCGGTTCGCGAAAAGAAAACGCGTCAAAGCAAAAATCTAGAGCGCGTCGCTGTCGGTCTCGCCGGTGCGAATGCGGGTCGCGTGATCGATCGGCGTGACGAAGATCTTGCCGTCGCCGATCTGGCCGGTGCGCGCGGTCGCGGTGATGACCGCGACGGCCTTCTCGGCGATATCGGAGGCAACCGCGATCTCGATCCGCAGCTTCGGCAGGAAATTCACGACATATTCGGCGCCGCGATAGATCTCGGTGTGGCCCTTTTGGCGGCCATAGCCCTTCACTTCGGTCACGGTCATGCCGTGGACGCCGATCGCCGTCAGGGCCTGACGGACCTCATCGAGCTTGAAGGGTTTGATGATCGCGACGACGAGTTTCATGGTCAGGCCTATTCCCCGGGATGCGCCGCGCCGTATGTCCCCGGCGCAGCGTCAATCTGGCATCTTTCCGGGCAAATGGCATAAAAAACTTGCAGATTGAAGCGGAAAATCGTTGGGCCATGTGAACGGCCGCCTCTGTACAGGGCAGCCGTTCATCCTCCACAATGCGTTTTTGGCATGGATGCGATGAACCCAAGCGTCGCGGCCGGTACAAAACTATGTTCGAGGGGGACGCTTCATGGCGAGTTGGTTCTACGCATCCGAGGGCAAGCAGCAGGGGCCCTATCCGGAAGGGCAATTCCGTGACCTCGTCGCCCAGGGAGTCGTGCGTCCGGATACGCTGGTGTGGTCGGACGGCATGGCCGGCTGGCAGAAGGCGGCCGAAATCCCCGGCCTGATCGGCGGGGGCGGTGCGCCCCCGATGATGCCGGCTGGCGGCCCGCCGATGATGGGCTCCGGGGGCTACGGCGGCGGTGGCGCCGGAGGATCGCTGGCGGTCGATTTCGGCATCCTCGAGTTCACCTGGCGCAGCATCGTGATGCTGATCGGCATGTGCTTCATCATCCCGGTGCCGTGGGTGTTCGTCTGGTACACGAAATGGATCGTGTCCTGCGTGAAGGTCCCCGGGCGGCCCAATCTCAGCTTCACCGGCAATGCGATGGCGCTGGTGCCCTGGTATTTCGGCTTCATCGTTCTGGCGGTCGTGATCGGCTACATCGGCGTTCCCTTGCTGAGCAATTTGCTGTTCATCGCCCAGCTCGTTCTGTACTGGCTCCTGATCAAATGGATGGTCGCGAATCTCGCCTCCAATGGGCAGCCGCTCGGCCTGAGCTTCACCGGCACGGTTTGGGCCTATGTCGGCTGGAGCCTGCTGTTCGCGATTTCCATCATCACCATCATCGGCTGGGCCTGGGTCGCCGCGGCTCAGATGCGCTGGTTCTGCCGCAGCATCGAAGGCACGCGGCGCGAGATCGTGTTCAACGGCAGCGGTCTCGGGATTCTCTGGCGGGGCATCGTGGCCGCATTCCTGTGCGGCTTCATCATCCCGATCCCGTGGGTCTATCGCTGGATCATGAACTGGTTCGCGTCGGAGACGGTTCTGGCTCCGCGGGGATCGCTCCGGGCCTGACCTCGAAAGGCACAAGCGCGATCGATCGTGCTTGTGCCTCTTAGGCTCTCCGTTCGCGCACCGAGCCTTCCTGCGCGACGGAGGCCACCAGCGTGCCGTCAGGCTTGAAGATCGAGCCGCGGGTCAAGCCGCGGCCGCTTCGCGCGCTCGGCGAATCCTGTGCGTAGAGCAGCCATTCGTCGGCGCGGAACGGGCGGTGAAACCACATCGCGTGGTCGAGGCTCGCGGGCATCATGCGCTTGTCGAACAGGGTGCGGCCGTAGCGCGCCATAATCGCATCGAGCAGCGAGAAGTCCGACGCATAGGCCAGCGCGCACATGTGCAGCGCCGGATCGTCCGGCAGCGTTGCCGCGGTCTTGATCCAGACATGGATGCGGCCGTCCTCGATCCTCTCACCGAAATAACGGCCGAGCTCGACCGGGCGCAGCTCGATCGGACGGTCGGATTCATAATAGCGGCGGATGAACTCCGGCATCTCCTTGAACATCGGCTGCTTCGCGACTTCCTCCGCCGTCAGCTTTTCCGGCGGCGGCACGTCGGGCATCTTGTCCTGATGATCGAACGCGCTCTCTTCCTCCGCGTGGAACGACACCATGATCGAGAAGATCGCGTTGCCA
Source organism: Bradyrhizobium sp. 17 (assembly GCF_023073515.1). Lineage (NCBI taxonomy): Bacteria > Pseudomonadati > Pseudomonadota > Alphaproteobacteria > Hyphomicrobiales > Nitrobacteraceae > Bradyrhizobium > Bradyrhizobium sp. 17. The sequence goes on from NZ_JADPJQ010000036.1 coordinate 95,783, forward strand.
TGCTGGATCGCGGTGACGCGTCGCGTCGAGTAGCTCTTGCCGTCGCGCAGGCGCTCGACCTGATAGATGATCGGGATCTGCGGATCGCCCGGCAGGATGAAATAGCAATGCAGCGAATGCGGCAGCCTGCCCTCGACGGTGCGGCACGCTGCAACCATCGCCTGTCCGATCACCTGGCCGCCGAACACCCGCTGCCAGCTGGTCTTCGGACTGTTGCCGCGGAACAGATTCACCTCGAGTTGTTCGAGGTCGAGGATCGAGATGAGGTCGATCAGGCTCTTGGACATGGATTTCAGCTTTCGCCTTGCCGCCCCGGGGTTCGCTGCTCCGGATCGACACAATGGGGGCTATCCGCCCTTGTTTCACCGCACTGTTTCGCCCACCTCAAGTCTGCTAGCAAGGCCAGGATTTAGCCGGGAATTGGGTATGTCGGTACAGGGTAGCATTGTCATCGGTGGCGGCGCGTTTGCGGGCCTGGCGCTGGCCCTGGCGCTGCGCCAGGGGCTCGGCCCCGAGATCCCCGTCATCGTCGCCGACCCCGCGCTCTCCACACGTCCGAGCCGGGACCCGCGCGCGACCGCGATCGTGGCCGCCTGCCGCCGCCTGTTCGAGGCGATCGGCGCCTGGGACGACGTCAGGGGCGAGGCGCAGCCGATCCTCGACATGATTGTCACCGATTCCAAGCTGGAAGACGCCACCCGTCCGGCGTTCCTCAACTTTGCCGGCGACGTCGCGCCGGGTGAGCCCTTCGCGCATATGGTCGAGAACCGCCGCCTCATTGATGCGCTGGTGGTGCGCGCCGAGGCCGAGGGCATCGATCTCCGCGCGACCACAGTGTCGTCTTACGACGCGCGGGCCGAAGGTATCGACGTGACGCTCGGTGATGGCAGCGTGATTGCAGCGAGCCTCCTGGTTGCGGCCGACGGTGCGAAGTCGAAACTGCGCGAGCGCGCCGGCATCGCCACCCACGGCTGGGAATATGATCAATCCGGCATCGTCGTCACTGTCGGCCATGAGCGCGATCACGAAGGCCGCGCCGAAGAGCATTTTCTGCCGGCGGGTCCGTTTGCTATCCTGCCGCTTTCGGGCAAGCGCTCCTCGCTGGTATGGACCGAGCGCCGCAGCGAAGCCGCGCGTATCGTTGCGTTGAGCGATGGGGAATTTCACGGCGAGCTCGAGCAGCGCTTCGGCCTGCATCTCGGCGAGGTGAAGGCGCTCGACAAGCCGCGCGCGTTTCCGCTGTCCTATTTCGTCGCACGCTCCTTCATTGCCCAGCGCCTCGCGCTGGTCGGCGATTCCGCCCACGTCATCCACCCAATCGCGGGCCAGGGTCTCAACATGGGGCTGAAGGACGTCGCCGCGCTGGCCGAGGTCGTGGTCGATGCCGCGCGGCTCGGCATGGATATCGGCGGCGTCGACGTGCTCGAACGTTATCAGCGCTGGCGCCGCTTCGACACCATGGCCATGGGCGTTGCCACCAACTCGCTGAACTTCCTGTTCTCCAACCAGTCCACCTTGCTGCGCACCGTCCGCGACATCGGCCTCGGCCTCGTCGATCGCGCCCCGCCGCTGAAGAATCTTTTTATCCGCCAAGCCGCGGGTTTGACCGGTGAGATACCGCGGCTGTTGAAGGGCGAGGCGCTGTAGGATTTTCGGTAGCCCGGATGGAGCGCAGCGTATTCCGGGGCCGCTGCGTCATACGAGGAACCCCGGATTTCGCTGCGCTCCATCCGGGCTACAAGTCTCTCATCGGGCCACAAGTCCCTCAATCGATCTTGCGGGCCTCTTCCGGCAGCATGATCGGGATGCCATCGCGGATCGGATAGGCGAGCTTGGCGCTGCGCGAAATCAGCTCCTGCTTTGCAGCATCGAACTCCAGCGGACCCTTGGTCAGCGGGCAGACCAGAATCTCCAGCAATTTGGGATCGACGCTGGCTTCGGGGCGTTCGGTGGGCGCGTTCATGGGGGTCTCCGACGGTCGGTTGCCTCTAGCATAAAAAATCGTAGCAGCCCATCGCGTCGCCTCAAGCGGCAACCATCCGCAGAATCTCGTCGAGCAGGCCCTCAAGCCGCGCGGCCGGCGCTGGCGGGCCCGACAGGGCGAAGCCGAGAAACGTCCAGTACAGGATTTGCGCGCGGGCTCGCGCTGTCGCCGCCTCGAACCCGCGCTTCCTCAGCAGCTCCTCGATATAGTCGAGCCTGCGCCGGTCGATGGCACGCACCGCCGTTTGTGCCGCCGCATCGAAGGCCGTCCAGTTCCGCACCGCGCGCTCGAGGTCGAGCCGCGCGCCAAAAGTCCTGCGCAGCAGCGCTTTCAGCGGCTCGTCGCTGTCCGCCTCGACATCGGCGATGATCTGCTCGGCCGCGATCTCGCGCCAGCGCTTCAAGAGAGCAGCATGGAATGCGCCGAGATCGGCGAAATGCCAATAGAAGCTGCCGCGCGAGACCCCCATGGCTTTTGCCAGCGGATCGGCCTTCAGCGCGGTGAAGCCGTCTCGCGCGAGCGCCTTCAGTCCCTGTTTGATCCAGTCGTCGGCGGTCAGCTGTTCGGCCATGTCGGGTTCCGGATGCAAACATACACTAGTGTATTGACAGCCGGCAGGCCAGCGCCTATCCCACCATACATAACTGTATGGACCATATTTGCAGGGAGCTTTGACGATGCGTGATCTCTTGCTCCAGTGCGCCGGGGTCTTGACCATTGCCGTGGCCCTCATTCATGGCATTCTCGGCGAGACCAAGGTCTTTGCCCGCGCCCGCATCGAGCCGGAGCGGCTCCGCACCTGATCCGCCTGGTCTGGCAGGCCTCGACCGTCGCCTGGATCGGCGGCGGTGTGCTCCTGATCGCGGCGCCCTGGATGCAATCGGAGCCAGCGCGTCACTGGATCGTCGTCACCATGGCCGGTGTGTTCGGCTTCTCCGCTCTCGCCAACGCATGGGCCACAAGCGGCCGGCATTTTGGATGGATGGCGCTCACCGCCGTCGTCGTCATGGCGGTTGCTGGCTACTGAGCTTGCGCGTCGGGATCAGCCTGCTGTCAAACCGTGAGACGTAAGGCCGCAGTGTCGTCTCAAATGCGCGCTGCATACGGAGAGCGCTGAACTTTTTCGGATCGTTAGAATAACTCTAAAGCGAACTGGCCGCGAACCGCATTGACTTCATCATGTGCTTTGCTTCCTTCGGTCCCGCTTCGCCTGCCGGCGCAGCGCCCACGACAGAAGAGGAGACGTTCGTGAAGGTTATTCGTGTTGTTGCCGTTGCATTGACGATCGGGATTGGCATGGGATCGGCAGCCTTGGCCGATGGTTTCAAGGACTGCACCAAGCTCGACAAGGCGTCGTGGAAGCCGGCGAGCGACGCCGAAGCCAAGGCCAAGGCGCTCGGCTACGAGGTGCGGCGCTCCAAGATCGAAGGCTCGTGCTACGAGGTCTACGGCGTCAAGGAAGGCAAGCTTTACGAGCTGTTCTACAGCCCAGAAGATCTCAGCCTGAAGCACACGATTGCGAAGTAGACCGCGCGAAGTGTCTGCGCAATGCTACGCCTGAGGGTGGTCCTCGCTTGATCGAAGAAACGGTGCCGCACGCTCGCGGGGGGTCCGACCGGACCCCCGCGGATCGAACCGCCGCGCGGACAGTCGCGGTCTGGGACCTCCCGCTGCGGCTCTGGCACTGGGCGCTCGCGGCTTGCGTTCTGGCCGCGTGGTTCACGCCGACCGTCTATGACCGACTTCACCGCATCGTCGGTTATGCCGTACTCGGCCTTCTTGCGTTCCGTCTGGTCTGGGGTTTTTGGGGAAGCCGCTATTCGCGCTTTCGCATGGTCGGCGTCAGGCTTCGGGCCGCGCCGGGTTATCTCTGGAATCTGCGCCGCGGCATCACCGGCCGCTATATCGGTCTCAATCCAGCCGGCACGTTGATGCTGGTGGCGCTGCTGGTCTCGCTGGCGGTCTCGACGATCACGGGCGCGATGTCGGTGACCGTGACCTTTTTCGGTGTCTGGTGGGTCGAGGACACTCACCATTATTCATCCGACGCGGTCATCGTCCTGATCGTGCTGCACGTCTTGGGCGTGCTGATGATGGGGCGTCTTCAGCGCGAGAATCTGATCAGCGCGATGATCACTGGACGTAAGCGCATCCGTCATCACCTCTAGAGCACTATTGGTTCTGATTGTGTCAGAACCGAAGCTTCGGTTCGGCGCGTCTCCTCCCCCGCCAATCGGTGTCGCCTTCCTCCGCTCCAGGCCTCGCTGCCGGTTCCAGAGTGCTCTCGGTTGGCTCTACGACCGGTGGCGCGCATTGTCCTGCGCGGGCGCCCGCCAGATTTCAAATTGCACTGACCACGTTAAGCAACCAATAAGCATGCAATCAGGCGTTGCACAAAATTAACGCGAAGGCGGATTAGCACGGACACTATCGGCAATATCCACGATGGAGCGGCTGGGATGTTTCGGGTTTTCGCTTGCCTTGCCGTCGAGCACGATTGGCGGCTTGTCCTGCTCGCCGGTCTGGTCTGCTTGCTCGCGAGTAGCGTCGCGGTCAGTATCTTTCATCGTGCGATCGTGGCGCCCGCAAGAACGCGGTTGATCTGGATCGGGATTGCCGGCGCTGCCATCGGATATGGGATCTGGGCAACGCATTTCGTCGCGATGCTCGCCTACGAACCCGGCGTTACGACCGGTTACGGCATCGTACTGACGGCGCTTTCGCTTGCTACGGCAATGCTGTTGACGTCGGGCGGCTTCGGCATTGCGGCCGGCTATTCCGGCCGGTGGCGCGCCGCGGCAGGCGGTGTCGTCATTGGCGGCGGCATCGCCAGCATGCACTATCTCGGAATGTGGGCACTTGAAGTGCCGGGCCGCGTCACCTGGTCGCTGGATCTGGTGTTTGCCTCGGTCATTCTGGGCATGTGCCTCGGCTGTGCCGCCCTCGTTGTTGCAGTCAGGTACAAGAACTCCTGGGGCGCACTGTTGGCGGCAGTCCTGCTGACCCTTGCTATCGTCTCGCATCACTTCACGGCGATGGGTGCCGTGCAGATCGTTCCAGATCCGACGCGTTCAACCGACAGTCTGTCGCTTTCGCCGACTTTCCTCGCTCTCGCCATCGCCGGCGTGGCACTATCTGTACTTGGGATGAGCCTGATCGGCGTACTCGCCGACCGCCGCCTGGCAAGTAGAACCAGCAAATTCGAGGAGATCATCAGCCAGCTTTCGATCGCCCGGCAGCAGCTCGAAGGCTCGCAGAGAGAGTTGCAGGATCAGACGCTCAGGCTGGACACCGCGATCAACCACATGGTTGAGGGCCTTTGCATGTTTGACGCCAAGAAGCGGCTTGTCGTCTGCAACGAGCGCTACGCCCGACTCTATCGGCTGCCGCCGGAACTGCTGCGGACGGGGACGTCGCACACCGACATCATCAGGCATCGCATCGTGAACGGAATCCTCAAGGGCGATCTCAGCGAGGGGGCTGCCGAGCAATTCATCTCGAAGCTGGCCGCGCTGCCGTTCGATGCGGTCTCAAGCAGGATCGACGAGTTTGCCGACGGTCGGTTGATCTGCGTGACGCGGCAGCCAATGGCCGGTGGCGGATGGGTTGCCACACATCTCGATGTGACCGAGCAGCGCCGGTCTGAGGCCAAAATCACTCATATGGCGCAACATGACGCGTTGACCGATCTGCCCAACCGCGTGCTGCTCAGGGAGCGGATGGAGCATGCCATCGCAGTTACTCGCAACGGTGGCGTCGACTTGGCCGTGCTCATGCTCGACCTCGACCGCTTCAAGGAAGTCAACGACACGCTTGGACATCCGGCGGGGGATTCCCTGCTCCGCGCCGTCGCCGCGCGCCTGCGCGAATGCACCACCGAAACCGCGTTGATCGCTCGACTGGGCGGCGACGAGTTCGCAGTGATCGATTACGTCACCAATCCAGCCGTGGAGGCTGCCGGCCTGGCCGAGAGCATCGGAAGGGCGCTTTGCGAGCCCTTCGATCTCGGCGATCACCGGGTCACGGTCGGCACCAGCATCGGAATCGCCATCGCGCCGCGCGATGGCAGCGATTCCGACGTGATCATGAAGAGCGCGGATCTCGCCCTCTACTCCGCCAAAAGTGGCGGACGTGGCGCATACCGCTTCTTCGAGCCGGAACTCGACGAGCTCATGCACGCGCGACGCAACCTGGAGCACGATATGCGGGATGCCCTTGCCGATCGTCAGTTCGAGCTCCACTATCAGCCGTTCGTCAGCGCCGCTACCGGCGAGACCCGCGGCTTCGAGGCCCTGCTCCGCTGGCATCACCCACAGCGAGGACTGGTCACGCCGAGCGAATTCATCCCGCTTGCGGAGGAGACAGGCCTTATCGTGCCGCTGGGAGAATGGGTCTTGCGGACCGCCTGTGCGGAAGCCGCCAATTGGCCTGCGCATGTCAGGATCGCTATCAACCTATCTCCCGCTCAATTCAGGAGCAAGGAACTCGTTGCTGTCATTGTCGGCGCGCTGGCGAGTTCGGGAGTGGCGCCACACAGGCTCGAGCTCGAGGTCACCGAGACGGTGATCATGCACGATAGCGAGGCTGCTTTCGCGGTGCTCGGACAATTGCGCGAGCTTGGCGTGCGAGTTGCCCTGGACGATTTCGGCACCGGCTATTCGTCTCTGAGCTTTCTGCAGAGATTCCCGTTCGACAAAATCAAGATCGACCGCAGTTTCGTCAGCGAACTATCCAGCCCGAGCGCAGAGGCGCACCATCTTGCGCGGGCAGTGGTTCGTTTTGCTGTCAGCCTCGGCAAGATAACGACCGCCGAAGGCGTCGAAACGAAAGAGCAGCTGGACATCCTCCGTGAGGAAGGCTGCGTCGAAACACAAGGCTACTATTTCAGCCGGCCGATGCCTGCATCCAGCATCACCAGCATGCTGCGGCGAGGTGCCGAAGCGGCCTACCACGCTGCATGAGCATTCCTACCCTCACTGCAGCGGCGGATCGCCGCTGGTGCGCTTCTTCGCGAGGTCCATCTCGGTCACCGCGATCAAAATTTCGGCGCGGGTCTTCAGGTCGGGCGCTTCCAGCATCGCCTGCTTCTCGGCCACGCCATAGGGCGACATCATCGCCAGCGCGTTGACGAGTGCTTCGTTGGGAGCGGTCTCGACGCCCTCCCAGTCAACCTTGAGGTTGTTGGCCTTCAGAAAGTCCGCCAGCACCGTCAGCAGTGCTTCGCGATCGACCTCCTCCTCGCCCATGCGCGGCGTGAAGTCGTCGACGAAGGCAAAGAAATCCACCTTGCACTGCCGGTAGGCGGTGAGAACCTCAAGCTCCTCGACGACCTTGAAGCGCGAGACACCGGTGAGCTCGAGGATGTAGCGGCCGTCGCCGGATTCCGCGAGCTGGGTGATGCGGCCGACACAGCCGACACGGAACAGCGCCGGCTTGTCGGAATTCTTGGGCGAATGCGCGATGTCGGGCTGGATCATGCCGATCAAGCGATGGCCGTCGCGAAAGGCATCGTCGATCATCGCGAGGTAGCGCGGCTCGAAGATGTTGAGCGGCATCTGCCCGCGCGGCAGCAGCAGCGCGCCCGGCAGCGGAAACACCGGAAGGATCTCCGGAAGGTCGGCCGGCCCGCGATATTCGATGTTGATCGGCATCTGCCGGGTCCCCTGGCCTTGCCAGCGCGCGTCAGGAAAACAGGATGATCGACAAGCGCTTGCGTCCCTCGACGGTTGCATCGTCCGTGCCGCCCCAGGCCTCGAAGAACTGTACCAGCTGCTTGCGGGCGCCGTCGTCGTTCCATTTGCGGTCGCGCTTGACGATCGCGAGCAGCTGCTCGGTGGCCGCTGCCCGGTTGCCTTGCGCGTTGAGCGCGATCGCGAGGTCGAATCGGGCCTGATGATCGAGCGGGTTTGCGGCGACTTTCTGTTCCAGCTCGGCGACGGGCCCGAGCTGTTCCGCCTGCTCGGCCAGATCGATCGCGGTCTGCACGGCTTTCACAGCCGGGTCGTTGCGCTTGGATTCCGGGACCATGGCGAGCGTCTGCTTGGCCTGCTCCATCGCGCCGGAGACGGCGTAGCATTTCGCGAGCCCGGCGAGGGCCGCAATGTTGGTCGATTCGAGCTGCAACACCTCCGCGTAGATCTGGGCGGCCGCGGCGGCATCGCCCTCTGCGAGCACGGCCTCGGCTTCCTGGAGGATCTCCGCGATATTCGGCTCACCCGGCGCGGTCACGCCCTTGGTCAGCTTCTCGATGAAGGCGTTGAGCTGGCTCTCCGGGACCGCACCCATGAAGCCGTCGGCCGGCTGGCCGTTGACGAAGGCGATCACCGCCGGAATCGACTGGATGCCCATCTGGCCCGGGATCGCCGGGTGCTGGTCGATGTTCATCTTGACCAGCTTGACCTTGCCCTTGGCGGCCTTGACCGCTTTTTCCAGCAAGGGCGTGAGCTGCTTGCAGGGGCCACACCACTCCGCCCAGAAGTCGATCAGCACCGGCTGGCGCTTCGATTCCTCGATGACGTCCTTCACGAAGGTCTGGGTAGTCGTGTCCTTGATCAGATCGGCGGCAGCCGGGCCCGCTGCTCCGTTACCCTGGTCGATGATCGTCACGGGATCCCCTCGTCTGATGTCTGGAATTGGCGGGTCTTTAGCACGTCGCCAATTCATATGCTTCGCTGTTGGCCCTAAATTGGGCCGGGACGGCCGAATTTCAATCCGTGTGGGCCGATTCGCCGGTTCCGGAGCCTTTTTTGGGGCATTTGGCCGCGTTCGGGTCCATATCGGGCCTCCGATTGCGCATCTATGCCGCCGGTAGCTGTTGCATTCCCCTCCCGCTTTTGGCATACGACAGCCGTTGCCGGCGCAGTCATGCGACCGACACAGGATGCGGGTGTAGCTCAGTGGTAGAGCACGACCTTGCCAAGGTCGGGGTCGAGGGTTCGAGCCCCTTCGCCCGCTCCAGATTTTCTTGGCAACCGAATAGCTTAGATACGTCTCTTTATCCCCTGTATTCTCGTTGTTGACTTCGGGGGAGCGACCGGGGGAGCGCTAAGCTCGGTTCGTATCGCTAGTTCGAATCCCTCTTGCCCGCCAGCCAGCCAAAATATTTGGTACTTCGATGCGGAGACAGCCCGAAAAGGCCGTTTTCAGCGTTTTGCCCGCCAGAGAGACCGCGCCGCCGATCAAACTAGGCGCCCGACAGGCCCGGAGAACCGAATTTTCTCCGAATCTTTAGTACCCAGCGAATCAGTCTAGTAGGGCATTTTCCGAGGGATCCAAGCGTTCAGCGGGGCAGCGGTTTGGATCTCTCTCGCTCAACCGAGATGACAAATCCCAGAACTGGAATTCGCTAGTTCGATACCTGCCGCTCCAGCCCGGCATTCATGCGTTCGGCAAGCTTCTCCAAGAAACGCGAGAGTGGCCGGGAGAATCCGGCATTTTCCACATTAGATTTTGTCTCGCGGCTGCTGGTTCGCCGATCCTGAGATGTTAATTGCAGAACTCCTCCAGCCTTGATGACAAATATTCTCGTTTTGCGGAAACTATGATCACGACTGCCGATCGCCCGGCTGCCCCACTGAATTTCGGTTGCATGCTAGAGCAACTTCCGCGAGAAATAAGGCAAGCATTGGCCGGTTCTGCTTCGGCGGGAAGGCTCTGGGGGCACGTCTATGGAGGGGAAGGTTGAGGCTCGGCTTGAGGCTGAGCGGCCTTGGCAGGCTGATTTGTGCCAGTTCTTCACCCGCGACAAGGTGGTGGAGTTGTGCCTCCGTCACGTGGCTTTTCCTGAAAATCTCCTGACGATGAGATTGCTTGAGCCGGCAGCCGGCCAAGGTGCGTTCTTTTTGCCGTTGCTGCCTCGCTTGGTTGAGGCGGGTCGGACGCAAAAGAAGACGATGGATCTCCTGCGGCCGGTCATTCGCGCCTACGAGATTGACGGGGAGGTCGCGACGAACCTTCGCAGGCAATGCGCGACCACACTTGAAGAGCTTGATGTCCCGCGCGCGAAGGCAATGGAAATCGCGCAATGTTGGATCAGGAACGAAGACTTCCTGGAGGCGCGCCCAAGACAGCGCTTTACGCACATTGTCTCCAATCCTCCTTATATCCGGTGGGATTCGATCCCGGCGGCTCTGCGCGATGTCTACAAGACGCGGTTCAACTCGTTCAAACAGCGAGCTGATCTGTATGTAGCGTTTATCGAACATGCGCTTGGGTTGCTTGAGCCCTACGGTCAGCTCGCCTTCTTGTGCCCCGGCACTTGGACACGGAACGTCTACGGCAACGCCATTCGCGAGGCGTTCACGTCGCAAGGACAGTTGCCCGAGTGACCTGGCGAACGTTCATCCGAACCCAAGTTAAGTAGCGGTCGTGCTGGAGAGCTAGCCGACCACTTCAGTTAAGCGTAAGCGCTGTTCAGCGGCCACCTACCGGATGACGGTGTGATCTGCGAGTCTGCGGTTCGGTTTGGACCG
>NZ_JADPJQ010000132.1:0-1361 GCF_023073515.1 Bradyrhizobium sp. 17
CTCTCCGCCCGGCACCGCCCCACGGAGTTCGAGGCCCTGGTTGCGGCCGGCGCTGCCGCGCTCGATGCCATTCCGGGCGCAGTCTATCTCTGTGACGCGGAGGGGCTGCTGGTCGCCTATAACGCGGAGGCTGTGGTGCTGTGGGGGCGCACACCTGATGTTGGGAGGGAGCGCTTCTGCGGTTCACACCAGCTCTACCTGCTGGATGGAACTCCCCTCGCGCATGCCGACTGCCCCATGGCCACCGCCGTTCGCGCGGGAACGCCGACGCGCAATGCCGAAGTGATAATGGCGCGGCCGGATGGCTCTCGCTTCACGGCCATGGTCAACATCCGGGCGTTGCGCGACTTTTCTGGTCGCATCCAGGGCGCCATCAATTGCTTCCAGGACATCACCGGACGCAAGCAGATCGAGGAGGAAGTCCGCCGCACGACGCAGGATCTGCAGGACTTTTTCGACAACGGCGCGGTGGGCCTTCACATCGTCAGTGGCGAGGGAATTATCATTCGCGCCAATAAGGCTGAATTGGATCTGCTTGGGTACCGGCCCGAGGAGTATATCGGGCGTCATGTCGCCGAGTTCCACGCCGACGCTCCCGTGATTGGCGATATTCTCCAGCGTCTTTCGTGCGGTGAGCCGCTGCAGCGCTACCCTGCCCGGCTGCGCGCCCGCGACGGCACGATCAAGCATGTCCTGATTACCTCGAACAGCCGCATTGTGGACGGCAAGTTTGTCAACACGCGCTGCTTCACGACCGACGTCACCGAACTGCATGCTGCCGAAGAGGCACGGCAAGCAAGTGAGGCGCGGCTTGCGGCGACTTATGAGGCCGCCAGCGTCGGCATTTCGGAGACCGACGAGAATGGTCGCTTCTTGCGGGTGAATGATTCCCTCTGCCGCATCACCGCGCGCAAACGCGACGAACTGTTGGGGATGACCTTCCTCGACTACACCGATTCCAACGATCAGACCGAAGATGCCGAATTGTACGCGCGGCAAGTCCGCGGCGACATCGAGAACTACACGGTTCGCAAGCGTGTACTACGGCCTGACGGGTCCGTTCGCCATCTGGATATCTTCAGTTCGTCGGTGCGGGATTCGGAAGGCTGCTTCCTTTATGGCGTGCGGGTCGCTCAGGATGTCACCACCACCAAGCAACTGGAGGATCGCTTGCGTGAAGGCGAGCAGCGCATGCGCGATCTCCTCGAGGCGTTGCCAGCAGCCATCTACACGACGGACGCCAAGGGGCGCATTAATTTCTTCAATCGGGCTGCCGTCGAGATGGCGGGCAGAACGCCGCAGCCAGGCGACGAATGGTGTGTGACCTGGAAGCTCTATTGGCCCGACGGCTCGCCGCTGCC
>NZ_JADPJQ010000106.1:0-30308 GCF_023073515.1 Bradyrhizobium sp. 17
TCGCTCACGCAGCTTGAGCGCGATCAGCCTTCCCGAAAGCGGCCTGCCGGGGTCTTCGCCGGATGCGTACTCGCGTTCGGGCTGAGGGCCCTCCGGGGAAGGTGCTGGCAGATTCAAACAGCGTGCGTAACAGCAACTTCGCGCGCTGAATTTTGGTCACATATGGGATGCGGAGTTCGGTTCCGAAGTCGGAACCAAAGCGGTTCGGCGCGCCAGTGCCGGGCGCTGCTCTGACGTGCCTGTTGCAAAGCAGCACGGACCTCACAATAGCCCGTAGCACTACGGTGTCTCCGTAGAAAAGGATCAGCCTCTCCAGCCGTCGGCTGATTCTCTCGTCATCCTTCAAATTGCGTCGAATCCGTAAGGCCCTTTTGAACGCGGGCATAGTTGTGTGCCACGTCAAAGGAGCACGCAATCTATCATGGCCATTATCAATGGAAGTGCCGGTGCTGACGTTCTGTTTGGCGGTACCGGAAATGATGTTCTGACCGGGGGAGCAGGGAGCGACACTTTGGTCATCTCGGAGGGGTACGGCTCCGATACCATCACTGACTTTCAGGCGGGTGTCGGCGGCGACGTGTTGCGGTTGCAGAACTCCGGCTTTGCAACATTCGCCAAATTCCTGGCAGCAGCCACCCAAGTGGGCTCCGATACGGTCGTCATGCTGCCGTCCAACGAAACCCTGACGCTGCAGAATTTCACGCTTTCGATCTTGGTGGCCAGCAACGTCGCACTGGACAATCCGCTGCTAGCGACCGGAACGGCGTGGAACTGGGCGGGTACCGCCCCTGCAGGCGGCACGCTGACGACTGGAGCGACAAATGACGGCATGGAGGCCGTTGGTGGTGGCGTTACGCTGGTCGGTGGGGCGGGGGACGACACCTACTATGTCTATGACCACAACACCAAGGTCGTCGAACAGGTCGCCGAGGGCATCGATACCATCCGTGTCTGGAACATCAACGGATACAGCCTCGTCAATGCGCCGAACGTCGAGAACCTTGTCCTGACGGACAGCGTTCCGTCCCCCGCCACCGGAAATGATCTCAACAACATCATTGTCGGCAACGCCGGCGACAACGTGATCGATGGCGCGCGGGGCAACGACGTGCTGACCGGTGGGGCTGGTCGCGACACCTTTGTCGTCAACGCGGGGAACGGAAGCGACATCGTCACCGACTTTCAGGCCGGCTCCGGCGGGGACATCCTGCAGCTCAACAATACGGGCCTCAAGACGTTCACCGATGTTACGGCGGCCATGAAACAGGTCGGCACCGACCTCGTCCTGACGATCGCCGGCGGCGAAACGATAACCCTCGAAAACACCAACCTCCAGAATCTCGCGGCTGCGAATGTAAACATCGTCAGTCCCCTGACCGGAATGGTTCTGACCTTCAACGACGACTTCAATTCGCTCTCCGCAGGGCAGGATCCCAGCCTGACCTGGCGCACGAGCTATGCTTGGAGCGGAGCAGCAGGCTACGGGCTGGCCGGCGAACAGGAAGTGTATGTCGACCGCAGCTTTTCCGGGCTACCGGCAACTCAGGCATCGGCGGCGCTTGGACTTAATCCGTTCTCGATTCAGGACGGCCACCTCGTGATCACGGCGCAGCCCTTGCCTGCGAGCGCCACTCCTTATTCAGGCAGCGCCATTTTCTCCTCGGGCATGATCTCGACTCAAAACAGCTTTACCCAGACCTACGGCTATTTCGAGATGACCGCCACGCTGCCTAGCACAAGCGGCGCGTGGCCGGCGTTTTGGATGTTGCCGAGCACTGCCAATAACCTCAACTCGGAAATCGATGTGCTCGAAGCCTTTGGTCAGGACCCTGACCAGGCGCATTGGGCCATTCACTCACCTTACGCGCCTGCGACGAACGGGGCTTGGGCCAATACGGCCAACCTGACCACTGGAGAGCACACGTTTGCGCTCAAATGGACGCCCTACGACCTGACATTGTTCGTCGACGGGAAAGAGGTCGCACAGCAGGCGACGCCCTCCGACATGAATACGGCGATGTACATGATCGCCAACCTGGCGATGGGCGGGAGCTGGCCGGGCAACGCCACTCCAGGATCGACGGCGACGATGACCATCGATTCCATCACGGCCTATCAATTGCCGGAGTACACGCTTGCGAACTACGCCCTGCTCACCAGTGGCGCGCCGACCAACACGATCGCGGGAAGCGCGGCAGCAGACACACTGACCGGCACATCCGGCAATGACCTGATCGCCGGTGCAGGAGGCGCCGACGTCATGACCGGCGGCGCCGGCGATGACACTTATGTCGTGACCAATTCCGGTGCGAAGGTTATCGAGGCCTATGGCGGAGGCATCGACACCGTAAACTCCTCGGTGACGTATACGCTTTCGAGCTACGTCGAAAATCTGACGCTCACCGATTCGATGGTCATCAATGCCACGGGAAATATTCAGTCCAACATCATCATCGGCAATTCCGCGGCCAACGTGATCACCGGCGGGCTCGGCAATGATATCCTGACCGGGGGCGGCGGCGCGGATAACTTCGTATTTAACTCCGGCGACGGTTCGGACATCATCACCGACTTCTCGCCGGGATCGGGCGCCGGACACGATGTTGTCCAGTTGAACGGCTTCGCCTTTACCTCATTCGCCGACGTTCAAGCGGCGATGAGCCAGGTCGGAAACGACGTGTATCTGAAGCTGACGAGCCAGGATACCCTGGTGTTCCGCAACACGACGGTCTCGGCGTTTACCAGCGACGACTTTCAGTTGCCTGCGACGCCGCCGGTCGGGGGGACGATCACATCCTGGATCAGCGGGAAAGCGAGCAGCCGCATGGTGTATGGCACCGCGGCGAACGACAAGCTCTCGGCGCTCAATATCGATGACACGCTCATCGGAGGGAACGGCGACGACACCTACGTCATCGGAAGCGCAAACCAGAAGATGGTCGAGAATCCCGGCGGCGGCATCGACAGTGTGGAGGCATGGACGTCGCACACGCTGTCCACGAACGTCGAAAACCTGACGTTGATGATGGGCGGGCTCGCGGGTGTCGGCAATCAGATGACAAACCGTATGGTCGGTTCGAGCGGCGACGACGTCCTCGATGGTGCCGGCGGGAATGACTGGCTCTCCGGAGGAGCCGGAAACGATACGTTCATTTACAATGGAGGCAGCGGCAACGATACGGTCGCCGATTTCCACGTCTTCACGAGTGCGACGGCCGAACACGACAAGCTGAGTCTGAAAGGCTACGACAGTGGCGCCTATTTGACCCATGTGAACGATGTGTGGACCGTTCACTACGCGGGTGGAGCGGATACGCTGCGCATTGCCGGCGTCACCGGCTTGACGTCGGCGGACTATTCATTCATTTCCGCGACGAATTCGCCGATGGCGATGAGGTCTATCGCCGTGCCGACGATCTCGGCGGTCAACGACAGTGGCTCGATCGTGTCGGGCCTCATCAATACAAATCATCTGGTCCTCACGGGTCGCGCGCAGGCAGGTTTAACCGTCAAGGTTTTCGACGGGGCAACTCAGATCGGCACGGCGATCGCCGACGGCAACGGTAGCTGGAGTATGGCGACGGCATTGCTGGCTGAAGGCGGCCACGCTTTTGCCGCCTCAGCGATGGACGGGGTCGGAAACCTCACCGCGCTTTCAGCCGGGGTCAATGTCACCATCGATACGCTCGCCCCGAACGTGCCCAAGCTCGTGTCGTTCTCGCCAGACAGCAACGTTGCCGGCGATGGCATCACCAATGTCAACCACGTGAATTTGACTGGAACCGCGGGCGCCGGGAGCACCGTTCAGGTCTTCGACGGAGCGACGATGATCGGAACGGCCCTCGCCGATGCCAACGGAGCCTGGTCTTTTGACACAGCAACGTTGGCGGACGGTAATCACACCTTTACCGGCAAGACCGCGGACGCCGCCGGAAACGTCAGCGCTTCCTCCGGCGCGTTGAAGGTCGCGGTCGATACGCGTGCGCCGGTTGCACCTATCCTGACCTCGGGCGCGCCTGGAGCTTCGGGCGGAATAATCGTTTCCGGCACGGCCGAGGCCGGAAGTACTGTCCGCCTGTACGAGGGCTCGACTTTGCTCGGCACGGGCATCGCGGCGACGAGTGGGGCCTGGAGCGTCACCACCGGGGCGCTCACGGCAGGGCAACACAGCTTCATCGCGACCGCCACCGACATCGCCGGTAATTTGAGCCTGCTTTCGAACGCTTTCAGCTCCGCCGTCGGTACGGTGATCGAAGCGGCGGGCACGACATCGCTTATCAAGTCGGGAAGCAACTTCTATCTTTCGACGGCCGGCTCATCGGTGATCCTGAAGAACGGCGGAACAGCGGTTGTTGCGGGGCAGCTTGGCTCATGGGTGCCAGTGGCTGCCGAAGCGTCATCGAATGGCTATCTCGTCGCGTGGAAGATTCCTTCGACCGGCCAGTTCGCAGTCTGGAGCACCGACAGCAACGGCAATTTCGTATCCAACTATTTGAACAAGCTGCCCGGCACCGATCCGGCTCTTACGTCGACCGAGACCCTCTTTCACCAGGATCTCAACGGGGATGGCGTGATTGGTCTTCCACCAGCGCCTCAGAAGGTTTCGGGCACGACAATCGAGGCGTCCGGCTCAACCAGCCTGGCTCTGGTTGGCTCGAATTACTTGTTCGACGCGATGGCCAGCGGCGCGGGGCCGACCTTGAAGTACGGTGGCGTAGCGGTTGTGTCAGGACAGTTCGGCGCCTGGACGCCGGTGGGCGTTGAGCAAACGACCAGCGGCTATGATGTAGCCTGGAAGATTCCGGCCACCGGCGAACTCTGTGTGTGGACCACGGACAGCAATGGCAACTATGTAGCGAACCTCCTGAACAAGATGTCCCCGACCGATCCTGCTCTTAAAGCAGCCGAGACGATTTTTTATCAAGACCTCAATGGCGATGGTGTCATCAATACGTCATCGACCATTCTCAAGATCTCCGGAAATGTCGTATTGAATCTGGGCAATATGTCACAGGCCGTGACGGTCGACCCGGGCGCCACGCTCGAATTGTCTGGCGCCGCTTCCGGGTCGATCACCTTCAAGGCGTCAACCGGCAATCTGGTGTTGGACCGCGCGTCACAATTTACGGGAACGCTCATCGGTCTGACGGGTGACGGCACCGCGTCCAATTCCAACCATATCGACCTGAAGGACATCGCGTACGGAGCGGGAACGTCGGCGTCCTTTTCCGGCAACACAGCCGGTGGCGTGTTGACCGTGGTCGATGCTCAAAATCGCACGGCACATATCTCGCTTGTTGGCGACTACACCAATTCGACCTTCAATCTCTCGAGCGACGGATCCGGGGGCACGCTGGTCATCGATCCTCCGAAGGCCGGCTTCGATTTTTCGGCGGTTGCGCCGTCGCAGCCGCCTGCTGCCGCACCGGCCGTCGGCCCCGCGCGCCTGGGGGACGGTGGCTTCGTGTTCGAGCAGTCCGCTAGCTCCAACGGACATGACATAATCGGCGAGGCGTTTGATCAATCGGCCGGGGCAGTGCTTCTCTCGGCGACCACTTGGCCAGGTGTTGACACAGGCGTTCATCAGGTCGACGCCGTTCACGCGATCGCCGGGATCGATGTCCATCTGGCCGCGTTGCACGGCTTCATCCTCTACTAAAGGCCTTTGCCTTTCGAAAAACGTTGCGCAATACGCGTTTCGCCAGTGCCCGTTTCCCCGCGAAGAAGGTCATGGGGAGGAGATATGATGCATAGGCAAGCGCCAGCAGCGTAGCCAGCCCAGCGAAGGAGTTTCCATCCAATGAGATGATCGCAATGCTTGTGACGGCCGCCGCAACGCCACAACCGATCCAATGCGGGACAGTCGTCTTGATCAGGCTCGTTGTCGTCACCGGGCCATGACGACCGATCGATATCGCGTAAAGCGGCAGCACGATGCTGCAGTTCACCAGCGTATACGCCGCGGCGATTCCAAGCGCGCCCCAGGGAAGACCGATGAGGAATGAGGTCACGTTGATCAGGGCGGTCCAAACGCCGAGCCTGAAGTACTCCTTACCACGGCCTTGACTGAGGAATAGCCAAGCTGCCGTCGCGGTCGCGACCTGAATCAAGCCCGCAACGCCAAGCCAAGAAAAAATCGGGGCGGCACCCACCCAATGCTCGCCAAGGAGAACTCTGAAGAGCGGCTCCGAGAGCAGGATGGCGAAGACGATGCCCGGCTGACATATCAGCATAACCATGGAAAGGGCATCGTTGTAGGTGCTCAGATATCTCTCCTTCTCGAAACGAAGCCGTGAAAGCAACGGGACAATCACCTGGCCGATGGGGTTGTGTAATTGGATGATCGGCAGCAGCAACAGCTTATAGGCCCGATCGTACAGGCCGAGTTCGTCGCCGCCTCGAAATTTGCCGATCAGAATGTTATCCGCATTTCTCGAGAGATAGTTGGCCAGATTGAACCCTGACACGTGCAGGCCAAATCGCGCCATGTGCCGCGTCTCGCTGTCGAGATGGGGATATCCAGGGCGATAGCCAGAGTACGCCCAGATCCCGACTGTCGAAATGAGCGTGACAACGAGCGAGGACAGGTAAAGTGCCCAATAGTCTCTCAAGATGATTACGGCGACGATCCCTGCGGCAACGGAAGCGGTTGTCGCACCGACATCCAGGATTGCCAAGGGCTTGAACCGGGATTCTCTGGCAAGTAGCGCCGCCGGAACGGTCGGAAGGCCAGCAATGAAGCTTAGGCCGGCAATTGCGATCATGAGCTGTTGAAGCCTCGTATCGCCGTAAAACAGCGCAGCCGGATGGGCGCACAACGCCAGAACGAGAGCGGATGCCGCGGAAGCGAGCACCGATAGCCAGAACAGCGCATCGATCTGGCCCTTGGCGATTTCCGTGCGTTGAATGATGGCCTGTCCAATGCCGACGTCCTTGATGAGCCCGAGGAACGTTGCAGCCGTGGCAGACATGGCCAGCAGGCCGAAGTCTGACGGGGCAAGATTTCGCGTCGAGAATATCGTCAAGACAAAACCGGCCGTCAGTTTCCAGGCCTGGGACCCGCCCGTTATGAGGATGTTGGTTACGGCCCGTGACTTGCTATCTCTGTCCAACGAGCTTCCCCCGCCACCTCAACAGTCTTGCGCGGACTTGCGCCTACCAGCAATGCCGCGGGAAATCCAGCGCCCTGATCGATGGCGGTTCCGATCGTCTCCGGCTTTTAGCTTGGCCTTGACACGAACGGAAGACGTGATCGGGCGATGTGGGATCGGCGACCTGGGCGAGCCTGGTTGAAATAGGTTCAAATGATGGCCTGACCGTCACCAATGTCAATGCGGAGACTTGTAGTCCGATCGATGCGCGCAGTGTGTCCTATTTCGACTCGCGGTGCTGAGGTTCCCGTGAGATGATTTTGTGAGCACTCACACCAGCGGAAGGGCAACATGCGCCTGCGATGTTTCCAGACCACTGCTGATTCGATATGTTCGGTTGATCTCGATGGCGAAGCACCGGAGTTCGAGACGGGATGACGTTGTATACCGTTGCATCACGGCAGGGAACCCGGTCTGGCGTCACGACACTTGCGGGACCTCTCTTCCTCCTTGCAGTAGCCGTCATTCTTTCGGCGATTTCGCGGCGGGCCGTCACGCATCTCGCGCGCTGGTCTGACATTTACGCCCTGGTGCTGGTTTGCTTGGCATTTGCCGGCGCGCTCGCCTTCAACTCCATTCGCTACCGTGATTTCTCGCCGCCATTGCGGATCACGGCCGTCGCGATCGGAATGGCGATCTTCGTGCAGTTGTTGTTCGATTCATTGGGGCCTTTTGCGGGGCCTCCCAACATCCTGTTCGGTTCGAGCGATAAAACACTGTTCTTCCGCTACGGTGCGGTGCTTGCGGTTGTGGCAGGAATAGCCGCGGTCTGGCGACCTTCATTTCTGCTGCCGCTGTTCTACTTCTATCATGCATGGCGCGAAATGGTGAGCGTCGTGTCCGGCATCTTCGTGACCGAGACCGATTATCTCGGCATGCTCGACATCGGTAACTTCGTCGTCCTTGGCGTGCTCGGCACGATCGTCCTCACCAGCGCCCCGGTGATCGATCGCGTGCCGCGGCTGCGCACACTGTTCGCTTCCACAGACAACGTGAAGCAGCTTCGCGATCGCACCTATGGCTTGATTTGGGCGTGCGCCGTCGGGGCGCATCTCGGCAGCTATTTTTGGTCGGGAATATCAAAGCTGCAGGCTGGTGGCGAGAAGCCATGGACCTGGCTGCTCGCAAATCCGACGCAAACCTCAATCCTGATGGGACTGGAACGCGGCGACGCCCCGCTCGGCCTATGGCCGGGCGCGTTGCAGACGATCTGGGACGCGATCGCGAGCAACCAGCTGATCTTCAACGTCTTCGTGCTGGGTGCCCAGCTCCTGTCGCCCCTGGCTGCGATCTCGACGCGCGCGCTGTCGTTCTTCTGCCTGCTCTTCGACATCTTCCACATCGGCGTGTACTTCACGCTCGGGGCTCTGTTCTTCTTCTGGATTGCGCTCAACCTGTTCATCGTAGCCGCGGCACGCATGCTGCCGCGTGATGGGTTTACCCCGGTGATGAAGGTTGTGATGGTCGTGACTGTCATCTGTGGCCGGCTCTTCTTCTACACCAATTACCTTGGATGGCTGGACGGGCCGAAGCTGGCGAGCCCGCGGCTTTTCGTTGAGACTCGGGATGGTCGCCAGATTCTTGCGCCTTCCACGTATTTCGGTATCTACTCGTACATGATCGGAACCGGAACCATGTACATCCCTGAGAATCATTTCCGGGCTCGCGTTGGCGGCAACAACCACGATCTTGCGACTTGGCACGACGCGACGGACTGCGGCCCGGAGATCCTTGCGCGTCAGGACACAGGCGTGGCCATGGAGGCGGTGGAAAAATTAGTCCGCGAGACGGATCGCTTTTTCCGTGTCCATCCCTGGGTGAAGGACAACAACAGCTTCTATGCCTATCCGCACCACATGCTCTCCAATCCATGGCTGTATGGAGAATTCAACAAGCTGACCATGGACGATATTGTCGCCTATCACTATGTGGTGGACTCAGTATGCCTCGGTCTGGTGGAGGGCAAGCTTGTGCGCGACGTTCGGAAGCGAACGGATTATCGAATTGCCCCATAGCGATGACGATATCTGGGTAGTCTATGACGGCGAATGCCCGTTATGCAGTCGCTATGTTCTGCTGTACCAGTTGCGGGAACGTGGGCAGCGCATTCACCTGATCGACGCGCGTTCGGAGCATCCAATCATAGGCGATATCCGCGCGCGCAACCTCGATCTCAATGAAGGCATGGTGGTTCGCTGGCGTGGGCAGCACTACTATGGGGCAGATGCAATGCATCTGCTGGCAACGCTTGCCGGGAAAGCGACGCTCTTCAATCGCTTCAATCGGCTCGTGTTCTCCCGGCCACGCCTCGCAAGGGCACTTTATCCGGCGCTGGTGCGCGGAAGGAAGCTTCTCCTCCAAGTTCTCGGCCGCAAGCTGATCGTTGAAATCAATGCTCCAGAGCAGCGGATACCGGTCGGTCCTTCCGACGAAGACATCAAGCACAACGACGGGGTCGGGTGACGATTGGAGGAAGGCTCCAGCGCGACTCCTGTGCAGGAAGCGGGCGTCAGGATTATCGCATCGCGGCCTGGTAGGCCGGAGAGAAACGCATCAGACCGCAGCGGACAAGATCGTCGGATGATTGGTAGATCAGGCTTTTGGGATAGATGAGCTCGAATGACGGATTCTGATCGAGCCGCTCCGCGTAGCGTTGATACTCGACCGATCCGAGATAGTAGTTCCCCTCACGGACCGCGATTGCGACCTTATCGGTGAAGTCGTGGAGAAATTTGAAATGGAGCAGGGCGCCTGTGACGTCGCCTGGCTTGCCTGGTGGAGCCATCAGGTGACCGGCGGCGATATAGCGCCGGCCAGGCAACCAGCGCGCGAACGGCACTTTAGTGAGCAGCGGTGGCTGCCAGCGCGTTATGTTGACTGCAGGCAGCAGCCGCGCCAGCCCATATGGCTCAAGCAACTGTACAAGTGCGTCGTAAAGCGCGATCTTCGGCGGCATCGGTTCGTCATAAAACAGCCTCGCTCGCGCACCACCCACCAGGTAGCTGGTCGGAAAGCCGCGCCGACGGCGCTTCACATAGGTATCGGAATCGAAGTAGGAGGAGAAAGCGAGGAGGCTCTCGCCGGCATGGTAGCGCTCCGGACCGCCGAGCCAGCGTGGATACATATCGACCATCTCCGCGGTCATGCAATCAGCGCCGACGCTCTCCAGATAACGGCACAGCCATCGAAGATCAAAATTTTCGCAGCCGGGGTAGACAAAGAGTTCGTCGGCGTCGAGCGTCAGCGCCCACCGTCCTGGCGCGAATTGGTCGAGCACGGCGCTGGTCCAACGCGCGCCACCACTTGATTCTGCAAAGGGCTCCCGGATCTCGAACACGTGAACGTCCGGCTGATCGAGCAGGAATGCTCGCGTGCCGTCATCCGAACGGTCGTCGATTGCGAGGAAACGTCCGACCCCGAGCCGGCGATGATGGCGCAGGAAATCGGGTAATCGCAGCATCTCGTTCCGGAGCTTGCCGACAGCCACGATCTCATCGGCGCCGAAGTCGAGCGGCCGGGTGTCGATCCGGTGAATGACCGGATCGGGGCGCTGCTTGGTCCGTGATCGCGTTGGCGTCACGACAGCCGCTTGACCCCTTACAATCGACTGTTGTAACGCGTTCTGCGCGCGGTTCCCGCCCGCCGCTGCTCTCGCCAGCAATTCCATAGAGTGTCCAGCCAACCGATCACATCTGCATTATTTACGATAAAAGAAGGCGAATATAGGTGCTATGGACGGTCACGATGTCCCAACGGTTGATCTAGCCTCATAAGCCGTGGTGAGGGACAATGTGCGCCTCTTCTTTGCAATCGAGGAATATCGGCCGGCGGCTTCGCGCCGGTTCTAAATAAATTGCATCGCCATTCGTTCCCAACCGTCTTGAGCATACAGTGATGTGTCGCGGCAGCTTGTTGCGCATTCGTCTCGTCCGAAAGCATTTGCGCCAGTTGATTTTGTGCAACACAGCCACTGAAGTTTCAAGGAGCTGACATCAAAGTCAAAGGAAGGAGCCTCCGCCACGCATTCACACGCGTATTCAGTTGGGTGCAGGAGATCTTTCGGTTGAGCAGATTAGCGCTGTGGCCACCAGCTGGTGCGGAGCATCACGCGTGCGCGGGATCATGCCGCGTAAACGAAGCGCGCTCACAAGCACACCGCCAGGAATGCGGCCCTGCGGGATGATCTGCATGGTAATTAATCAGGTGCGGAGCTTCTACAGGAGGATGTGTCAATGAACCGGCCAAGAGCACAACTCCTCGCTGGCCGCTCATGATAGGGGCTGACTAGAAGGCAATTTGCGATTCAGGCATCTGCGGTGATGCCTCCGACTGCACTTGGTCGAGCACCGAGAGGTTCGCGATGAGCAGATAGACCAGCAGGCTCGCGCAATAGACGACTTGCAAAATCACCGCGCCGGCGACGAATGCTATCGCGCCCGTGGCGAAACCCTGCTCGAGGGCCAAATACCACGATGCAACTAGGATCAGCGCCGTTGCGGGAATAAGCGCGTATGCGCGAAGAAATCGCCCCAGAACAACTCCCGCCACGGCGCTGGCAATCATCAGCACGATCAAAATCTGCCCTCCTGCTCTTGCACCAGAGATGTTCCGGACGCATAACAGGCCGTATTGTAGCCACAGAACCGCTAAACAGATACCACTTTTGCGCAGCGGACGCCAGTCTTTGGTGCGCCTGCCGCTGCGGTGCGGGCGGGCGGTTCTTTCCCGGAACGTGTTCGGCCATTGACCCGGTTCCTTTGACCCCAGTCTCTCCGAAATCTGCTGCTTTGTTCCAGGGGTTTAATTCTTCAACGCGAGTGGTCGACCTGGCAACGGGCCGACCCGCAGATGCCGCAAGAGACTTGTGACCAACACGCCCCGGGAGGCGAGCGGCCTACCTTTCCTGTTTTTTGCGCAGCAGGAGCCCGACCAGTTCTTCGAGGCTCTGCTCAATCTCCACGGACTGCAAAGATCGCGTGTCGGGCTTAGACAAAGGAGGCTCGATGAGACGCAAGTTTGCGCCGGCAGGCCGGGCGGGTTTCACTGGGTTCGGCTCCCCGACGGATATGCCTTGAAACGACTGAGGCATGTCATGGCTCGTCCGCTCAGGCATTGCGGGATGGGATGAGGCGGATCGCGTCCTGGTGCTTTCATCCGAAGACGGTTGCCTGGTTCTGAGCACGGGGGAAACGTAGGGTTGCAAGTTCAAGTACTCAGTGTGCCGCTTACGAGAGATCAGCTCGCGCGTGGCATAGCCGGCAGCGAAGCCAATCGCGAGCAGAACGAATATGATGAGGAGGCCTCCCATCAAACTACACGTGTCCGCTCATAATTCTGCCTCACAGTCAACCTGCTGCCGTCTTTATCCTATCGTTGATAGCTGCCGTAATTGACGATTTGAAGGCACGTCGTCCGCCGAGTTCGAGTTGGGCTGCGCTCGCCTGAGCCTAGTTGCTGGTCAATGTGCCCTCCGTCTGGCATCGCCCTCGAAAGTAATGCGACAGCCCTTTATTGACAGCTCGCTCAACGTAGCGAGCATCGCAACAGGAAGCCACGAACACTGAGATCGCCGTCTTGTCATTACAATCCCCAGGTTCCACCATCATAGCCGACAGCCCCGCGCAGAAAATCGGGGCTATCAACGGTTTTCGCGGACTCGCCATCATGATGGTGATCCTGTTTCACCTGCTTGTTCCGTTCACATCCAGCGCGCCGGCGTTTCCCGGAGAACTTGATCCGAATGGTTTCCTAGCCATTGTCGCGAAGCACGGCTTCCTCGGCGTAAATATCTTTTTTGTGCTCTCCGGATTCGTTCTGTACCTGCCCTATCGCACAAAGAAGCGAGCCATCGATCGGCTCGCCGACTTCACACATTTTTATTCGCATCGCGCAGTCCGGTTGCTTCCGCTTTATTATACGGTCGTCCTGGTGACGGTTGCACTCCATGCCAAGTCGCCTGCTGGATCGCACGCGTGGTATCTGGAGCTCGGCGGGCTTCTATCTACGCTTTTCATTTTTGTGCCGCATGGGTTTATGCCCCCCTCCAATCCCGTATTGTGGTCCGTAGGCGTTGAAATCTGGTTCAGCCTTTTGTTTCCGCTGCTGATTCTTCTGATCGCCCGCTTCGGCCTTGGATGGGTGTTGCTGTCGAGCGTCGTCATCTGCTCAGCTTTCGTGGTGGCTGGGCATCTTATCGCGGTGGATCGGATTGGGATGTTTCGCCCGTTTGTGGGCGGAATATTTGGGTCGTGTTACCAGTTCATTTTCGGAATGTTGGCTTGCGATCTCTACGTCAAGTCCAGGAACAGCGTTTCAGCCAGGAGATTTCAGTCGCGCGGGCTGCTGCCCGGACTGCTGCTGATGATTGCCGCCATATATCTCAAGGATAACGGCCCCTGGGCTGTGAGCATTCTCTATGCCACGATCTTTTGCGCCGGGTTTTCCATGCTGCTGCTGGCGGTCTTGTGCGGGGCCTGGTCCGCAAATCGCTTGTTCGAAGCATGGCCAGTTCAAGTCGTCGGATGCATGTGCTACAGCATCTATGCGTGGCATTCGGCCATTATGGTTGAAATGATCCCGCCTGATACCTCTTCGTTAAATGACACGCTTCGATTATCATTGCCATATCTCACGATAGTGATCGCGCTGAGTGCTTTGAGCTACCGCTATATTGAGTTTGGCCATCAGCGTGATTGGAGGGCTTTGTTCTTGTTGCGCAACACAAAGTCCAACGAGGTCCCCGGCAATCAGGGATTCATTGGTGATCATGCCGACTCTAAGGCCTCTGCATCGTCCTGAAAGAACGATTGCTATTGGAACACGTGCGATGCCGCCATTGGCATCGGGTTCGGGTCGCTAATTTGATATTTGGTTTCCACTTCTCGCGGCCGGTGTCGTCGTTGCGCTGCCTTTCGTAGCCTTCGATAGATCTGGCCTACTGTGGCGGAGTATCCCAGCTGCCATTGAAATCGCGCTGCCCTTACTGATGTTTTGACTGTGCGGAACCTCAAGCGTCACTTCCTCTATCAGAGGTGGACGTGAGTACTTGGTTGCTGGTAAGCGCGCGTTTGTGCGCTTGGATCGGCAGCGAGCCAGGACGTTGGCTTTCTGGCTAGAAATGTACCTCGGGACCTGAAACGATGGCTGAGCAAGGTTGGGAAGTTGTTGAATTCGGGCGAGACCTCGTTCGAGCGGCACGAAACCGCGGCCAAAAGCTTGAGCGAGGGCTCGCTTGAGGACCTTGAGGCGAGGGCGTCGGAGTTGATGGGCGGCGGACGTGGCTAAATCGGCTCGTGACAGATGACTTTGATCCGGATCTTCGAACAATCGCGCGGTGGCAACGTCGTAACTGCGGTGATGCAACAGCTCTCGCTTATATCACACTGGCAAAATGCGAGAGTCCATCCGCTGGGGTTGGAGGGTCCATCCGCTGGGGTTGGCGGCGCCTTGGATTCTGCAACTCTTGGAATCGCCACCTCGTGGCTCGCGCAGACACGGCAGGTCCGCTAGCGCCGGGAATGTCTTCTGCGACTCACGCCTTTGGCGCGACCTCGACTTTCACGCCTTCTCTCTTTGAGCCGTTGCACCCGGTGACGGAGTCTCTGCAACTCCGTAAGGAGAGTGATCAGCCTCTGAACTCTCTGACGCAGAATAGCCGAACGACTATAAACCTGACTTCGATTGCTCATAGCTGCCTGGAAATGACTGCTGAAAAAGGACGAGCAAAATAGGGATTCTGGGTAGCGGGCCGGAAAACAATCGCTCTAGTGCTTCAGTTATAAAGGTTGTCTCAGTATTAAACGAAATGATTTGATCGATTGCAAGCCGATTTTCTTCGCATTTTGCTATAGTCGGCTCGGAACCAAGACGAGGGCCGCAGGCCCTCCAAACTGGCGGCTCGGCTCAAAAGAGTATGCGGGTTGCCGAACAGCTGCCCCAATCGAAATGGAGCTGAGCTCAGCTGCACAATCACGGTTGCTGTGTCGCAGTCGCAAGCGGAACTGATCTTTGTGCGCTCGCATTATCCACCTTCGGCAAGTCCACGCGAGAGCAAACGTGACGATGGTTACGGTTCTGTCCGGTCCAGAGCGGCGACGGCGGTGGACAAGTGCCGAGAAGCTTCGATTGTGGAGGAGAGTCTGGCGCCTGGGCCAGTGTTGTCGAGGTTGCTCGGCGACATGACGTTCAGCGCAATCTGGTTACGGCTTGGCGGCGGCAGGCGCGCACAGGCGCCCTTGCGGCCCGGAGCCGATGCAGCGGCAGGATGGCGAAGTCCGTTTTGCGGCAGTGTCCATTGCGCCCGACCGGCAATCGTTGACTGCGCCCTGCGGAAGCTGCGGTGCGATCGAGATTGAGTTCTCGGCCGGGGCTCGGATGCGGATCACGGGCGCAGTTGACGCGGCGACGCTGAGCGCACTCGTGGCAGCGCTGACTGATGGACGGCCTCGATGATCCCATGCGGCCGGCGTGCGGGTATGGCTCGAAGACGAGCGAAAACACCCACACGATCCGCAGCGGCCGCTTCACCGCGACCATCAAGGCGCAAGGCGCGGAGATGTGTTCGCTGGCGAGGAATGCCGGCCTCGAGTGCGTCTGGCAGGCAGAGGCGGCCTGGCCGCGCCATGCGCCGCTGCTGTTTCCGACCGGGATCGGGCGTTGTGGATTTCGAAATGCTCTGCGCTGTTGGGGAATATCGGAATGTCCGTTTTCGAAAGGCCAAGCATTGCAGCCAGTTCATTGCGAGAAAAGGCCGATACGGTCGCGATCTTGGCCCGGCGTGCAAGCAGGCGGCCCATCGTGCGGTGGACGGCCAAATAGCGCCAATTGAAGAAATCGGGCCGCGGAAGACCTGTGCGTCGTGGATGACGACGATATGATCGCCATGAAACACAGGTCCGGCATTGGCTAGACTGATCAGGCGACCTCCAGCGGCGGCGCGCGCAAGTTCAATCTGATCCCAGGCATGTCCGCTCAGCCGTCCTATCTTGCGTACCTTGATGTGGGCGAGATTGATCGCTTCGCTGGTCTCGCTCGGCACGAGCAATCGCCACTCGGCTAGGGCAGCGGGCAATTGGTCGGAGGCAAGCAAGGCATCGATCGCTTTGACCAGTTCGGCGGCATAACGCTGAAGCCGGTCAGCTTTTGCGAGAGAAAGCGGCCGTTGATGAAAAGCTTCAATTTTGTGCCGTTCGGGTTGTCGATGCCACAACGCGTGGGTCGCGATGTGTGCTTTCGAACCAAATGTGAGCACGGAAGCCTGAAGGCACGGAATTATGACGGCATCGGCCGCGTGATCGCGCTGTTCGTTCGGTGCTCCCCGGGAACACTTGTTGAAAGTCTTGCCGGGCAGCCGGGAGCCTTTTATGGACGCGCGCCTGATGTTGCGTCGGCAGGCAGAGGGCGCTCCCGTCTGGTTAACTTGGGGAAGGCTGACATCCGAAGCGCCCGGCATTAAGCTTGCCGATGCGAGGGGACTGTTCTCCAATGCTGAACCCTTGCCTCTACCGGTTCAGTCTGGCAATGCGGTATATGAGGACGAACAACGGAGTTTATTTTGGCCCCCGTGGTGGTTACCGGCGCTGCCGGCTTCATCGGCATGCATGTCTGTGAGCGCTTGCTCGCGCGCGGGGAACGGGTTGTCGGCATCGACGCAGTGACCCCTTACTATGATCCGGCGCTCAAGCGCGCTCGCCTCGAGACGCTCAAGCATGATGCTTTCACATTCCACGAGATCGATCTTGCAGACTTCGCTGCGGTGACGCGTGTGTTCGACGAGGTCTCGCCCGACCGCGTGGTGCACCTTGCGGCGCAGCCCGGCGTACGCGCATCGATCGACGATCCCATCACCAGCATCCGCGCCAATTGTGATGGCTTCGTCACCGTGCTCGAAGCGGGCCGGCGCCACGGTCTGGCGCATCTCGTCTACGCCTCGTCGAGCTCCGTGTATGGCGCCAATCGCACCTTGCCGTATTCGACCGAGCATTCGGTCAATCATCCGGTCAGCCTCTATGCCGCGAGCAAGAAGGCCAACGAGCTGATGGCGCACACGTTCGCACAT
Organism: Bradyrhizobium sp. 17; assembly: GCF_023073515.1. Lineage (NCBI taxonomy): Bacteria > Pseudomonadati > Pseudomonadota > Alphaproteobacteria > Hyphomicrobiales > Nitrobacteraceae > Bradyrhizobium > Bradyrhizobium sp. 17. The sequence goes on from NZ_JADPJQ010000106.1 coordinate 17,209, forward strand.
GTTCACAAGCTGCCGGTGACCGGACTTCGCTTCTTCACTGTCTATGGTCCATGGGGCCGGCCTGACATGGCCGCCTGGCTCTTCACGCGCGCGATCTTTGCGGGTGAGCCGATCAAGCTTTTCAATCATGGAAATATGTGGCGCGATTTCACCTATGTCGACGACATCGTCGAGGGCGTGATCCGCACCCTTGATCGTCCCGCGACGCCGAATCCCGCGTGGAACGCCGAGCAGCCGGAAAACTCGTCGAGCTATGCGCCGTATCGCGTCTATAACACCGGCAACAATTGCTCGGTCAATTTGATCGAGTTCGTCGAGACACTGGAGAAGATCATCGGCAAGCCCGCGATCCGCACGCTTTTGCCGATGCAAGCTGGCGACGTCCTCGAGACGCGCGCCGACATTTCGGCCCTGCAACGCGACGTCGGCTTCACGCCCTCGACGCCGCTCGCGGATGGCTTGGGCCGCTTTGTCGAATGGTATCGAAATTATCACCGCGTATAAACCCCTCTCTTGAGTAGCTCACACGTGTCCCAAAAAATTATCCCCCTGATCATGTGCGGCGGTGCCGGAACGCGGCTGTGGCCGGCTTCGCGCGAGGTGCGGCCCAAGCAGTTCCTGCCGCTGTTCGGCACGCGCTCGACCTTCCAGGACACGCTGTTGCGCGTCTCGGAAGCCTCGCTGTTCGATCGCCCGATCGTCATCACCAATGCGTCTTATCGCTTCATGGTGCTGGAGCAGCTCGCCGAGATCGGCATTGAAGCCGACGTGATCCTCGAGCCGATGCGGCGCGATTCCGGCCCCGCGATCGCCGCCGGCGCGGTGTTTGCGCAGAACCGCGCCAGTGAGGCGATCGTGCTCGCGCTCGCCGCCGATCACGTGGTGCAGGACAATGCCGCCTTCGTGGCGGCGTGCCGCCAAGGCCTCACCGCCGCGAGCGCCGGGCGCATCGTCACGTTCGGCGTCAAGCCGGAGCGGCCGGCGACCGAATACGGCTATATCAGCCCGGGCGAGGTCATCTCCGGCGAAGTGCACGCGGTCACCCGCTTTGTCGAGAAGCCGGACGCCGTGAAGGCGGCCGACTACGTCAATTCCGGCTATCTCTGGAACAGCGGCAACTTCATGTTCCCGGCAACGGTGTTGCTCGACGAATATCGCAAGGTCGATGCGGCGAGCGTGGAGGCGATCTCCAATGCTGTGACCAATGCCGGCCGCGATCTCGGCTTCGTGACGCTGGAGCCCGAGGCGTTCGGCGCGGCCAAGGCGATCTCGATCGACTATGCGGTGATGGAGAAGACCGCGCGCGCAGCGGTCGTGCCGGTGTCGTGCGGCTGGTCCGACGTCGGCTCCTGGCACGCGGTGTGGGAATTGTCGGACAAGGACGCGCAAGGCAACGCGTCGCATGGCGCCGCGGTGTTCGAAGATAGCCGCAACTGCAACGTCACCACCGATGCTGCGCTGGTCGCGCTCGAAGGTGTCGACGATCTCATCGTGGTGGCGACCGCGGACGCAGTGCTGGTCTCGCGTCAGAAGGATGCCAACGGGCTGAAGCGGCTGGTCACAAAACTCAAGGCGGTCGCACCGAAGGTCACCGAGGAGCACCTCAAGGTGCATCGGCCCTGGGGCAGCTACCAGTCGGTCGACAATGGCGAGCGCCACCAGGTCAAGCGCATCGTGGTGAAGCCGGGCGGGCGTCTGTCGCTGCAGAAGCACCATCATCGCGCCGAGCACTGGATCGTGGTCCGCGGCACAGCCCGCGTCACCGTCAACGAGACCGTCAAAAGCGTGCACGAGAACGAGTCGATCTACATCCCGATGGGCGCGGTGCACCGGATGGAGAACCCCGGTAAAATCATGCTGGAGCTGATCGAGGTCCAGACTGGAAGCTATCTCGGGGAAGACGACATCATCCGGATTGAAGACGACTATCAGCGCTCTTGAGCAGAATGTCGCTCCAACATTCCGCGAACATTTAGAAATTGTCCTGCGAATTGCGATGATCGGAGCAGGCTACTATGACCGACGACACGCACACAATCCGCTGCGGCGGGCTCGCCGCGACCATCAAGGCGCAAGGCGCGGAGATGTGTTCGCTGGCAAGCGATGCCGGCGTCGAGTTCGTATGGCAGGCGGAGCCGGCCTGGCCGCGCCATGCGCCGCTGTTGTTTCCGATCGTCGGGCGTCTCGCCAATGACGAATTGCGGCACCGGGGCAGGACCTACCGGATGACCCAGCACGGCTTCGCGCGTGACAGCCGCTTTGCGTGGGTGGAACGTGGCGAAAGTCGCTGTATCCTGGTGCTCGAAGACAGCGAGACGACGCGCGCGCTCTACCCCTTTGCGTTCCGCCTGACGGCAACCTATGCGCTCGACGAATCCGGTCTCGATCTTTCACTCGTGGTCGCGAACACCGGCAAGGAGATATTGCCGGCCTCGCTCGGTGGCCATCCGGCTTTCAACTGGCCGCTGCAACCAGGACTGGCGAAGGAGAGTTACGCGCTGAGCTTCGCGAACGCAGAGCCATCTCCGGTCCGCCGTCTCGACGGCGGCTTGCTGCGTCCGGCAACGGAGCCGAGCCCGGTCCAAGGCTCCGTGTTGCCCTTGTCAGAATCCATGTTCGTCGACGACGCAATCATCTTCGATCGGATCGCGAGCACTTCGGTCCGCTATGCCGCAGAGCAGGGCGCGTCCACCGGGCCGTGGTTGAAAATGTCATGGCGCGGCTTTCGCGAGCTTGGCGTCTGGTCGAAACCGTCGGGCGCGCCGTTCCTCTGCATCGAGCCCTGGCGCGGCTATGCCAGTCCCGCCGGCTTCGACGGCGAATTCACTGACAATCCGGGCCTGATGCACATCGCGCCCGGAGCGGAAGAGCAGTTGTCGTTTCGGGTTGAGGTCGGATCGGCCTGAGGCCGCACGGCCTTCGCGCATCTCGAGTTCTCAGACCTCGATCCGCGTGAGGTCCTCGCCGAGCACGACAGGACCCGCGTAGTCCCGCCTGACATCCGCGAGCAGCGCATTCAGCATGGAATCATCGGTGCGAGGCCGGTGATGGGTCAGCGCGAGCTTCTTGACGCCGGCCTTGGCCGCGACCTTGCCGACTGTATCGCCGCAGGCGATCGTGAATTTCGCAAGCCGGCGCAGGTGCTCGTTGTCGATCTCCGGCGTGGCGAGAAAGCAGCACTGGACCAGCAGATCGGCGCCCTCAGCCAGTCGTTCGAGACCGGGGCAGGGCACCGTATCGCCGGAAATTGCGATGACCTTGCCTTCGGCCTCGAAGCGATAGCCGAGACACATCCAGCGTGCGAGAAAGGTCGGCGACATGTCGAGGCCGTCGCCATGCGAGACGAGTTCTGCACTGATCTTCCAGCGCCCGCTGTCGCGAACGGGGCCCGGTATAATGTCGGTCGCGACGACAGGTTTCCAGCCGCCGAAGCTCGGCTCGCCCTGATCGCGCCAGGCGATGTCCTTGTCGTAGACCTGCGTGACCAGCGTATTGACGAGCCGTTCGGTATCCGGCGGTCCATAGATGCGCAGATCGTCCTTACGCCCGTGCAGCCATGAATTGAGCATCACGTCGTAGAGGTCGCCGATGTGGTCGAAATGGTGATGGGTGAGAAAGACCGTGTTGATCGAGCCGAGCGGCACGCCGGCCTTGCTGAGCTGCACCATGACGCCGCGGCCTGCGTCGATCAGGATATTTTCTCCGCCGAGCCTGATCAGCGTTGTCGTCGCCATGCGGCGCGGGTCCGGGCGCGGGCCGCCGGTGCCGAGCAGGATGACTTCCATGGCTCCACCTCCTGGGGCAGACTTTTCGGGCGTTACAGTAGATTTGAAGCGTTTGGCGAGGCAAGCGGCCGTGGGACGGCCGTCAGCCCCCACAACAACCGCTTGTGCGGGGCCCCCGAACACGATGCGCGGGACGAGAAGTGTGGGCCAATTCATACTTAATTCGGCCAGATCGTGACCAATGTTGTTTGGGCGCGATAACGCGCCTAGTGTTGCAGCAGGCAATTCGAGGGGGCTCGAACAGTCGTGAATGTACGTTCACAGGACGGCGCGCTCGGCGACCTGAGCATCCAGGCCAGTTCGCAAGCACACAGGACATCCAACATCGTGGCTGATTCCGCAGTTCAGGAATTGCGTGTCGCTGGCCGCGAGCGGCTGATCGTCGTCGAGGACGATCCGGTGACGCGGACGATGCTGGTCGGCTATTTCAGCGAGAACAATTTCGACGTGGTCGGCGCCGGCTCCTGCGCGGAATGCCGCCAGGCGCTGCGGACGCGGACCGATCTCGTCTTCCTCGACGTGCAGCTGCCCGACGGCGACGGTTTCGATCTCGCCAAGGAGATCCAGGCGACCAGCAACGCGGGCATCATCTTCGTGACCCGCCGCGACACCGACGTCGATCGCATCCTCGGCCTCGAGGTCGCGGGCGACCACTACGTCACCAAGCCGATCGATCTGCGCGATCTGCTCGCGCGCGCGCGAAGCGTGCTGCGGCGGCGCTCGATCGACCGCAAGGCGGCGCGCAACCACAATTCGATCGCCTTCGGCGACTGGATCATCGACCTGACGCGGCGCGAGCTGCTCCGCAGCGACGGCAAGCCGGTGGCGCTGACGCGCGCCGAATTCGACCTGCTCGCGGCGCTCGTCGGTGCCGACGGCAGGCCGCTTAGCCGCGACTATCTGATCGAGGTCGTCAGCAATCGCCAGGCCGAGGTCGACATCCGCACCGTCGATGCCTTGGTGGCGAGGCTGCGCCGCAAGCTCGTCGGCAGCGGCACGCCCGTCATCACCACGGTCACCGGCGTCGGCTACAAGCTCGCGCTGAGCGAGCGGCTCTAGAAGCCGGGCGCAGCACGAAACGGTGCCGGCTGAGCCGTCGGGTTCAGCCACTGAAGCCGACCAGGAACCGAATGGCGAGAAAGGCCAACAGCGCCACGGCGCCGGTCGCGAAGATTGCAAACAAAACTCTCAAACTATTGTGCATGATCTCTATTCAGGTTCGGTTTCAAAGTCCGGTTTCAAAAATGTCGTTCGTCCAATCGCTGCTCGTCTCAAGGCAGGCGACTCTAATTCTATTGGCGTGATGCGATCCGTTTCCACTTGGCTTCGACGCGAGCCTTGATGATGCGGACCCGGGCTTCCTGTGCCGCCCAGTATGCCCTGCTCGCGACCGCCGTGCCTTGACGGTAACGTGCGTAAACGTCCTTCGGCTGCGCCGGTCTCTTTTGATTGTGCGCTGACTTCAAGACGGTGGGCGCCGGAGTTGGCGCCGGTGCACATCTGGGACGGCGGCAGCCTGGTTTCCCACATTCATCGAGTTCATAGAGACAAGACGATTACGGGCGCGATGACAATAAACCTGGGAGCGCGGCGTCATGGACTCCTCGTCATGACCGGCTCGATATTTCATCAGGGCGCGGCAAAGGTCCCCGCCTGCCAGGCGCCATGCGCGGCTCAGATAGAGAACGCCATAGTGGATGTTGATATCGGGCTCTGCGAGCTCTGCGTTATTTCCCCGAAATCCGAGCATCGCTGCCGTTTCGGGCCGAACCTGCATGAGGCCGATCTCGCCGACGGCGCCAATGGTGCCCGGATTGTATCCGCTTTCAACGAAGACGACGGCCTCGGCTATGTCGGCGGGCAGATTGGTCCTGGCCGTTTCTCTTTCGATAATTTTTCGAATCGCCGCCCGCGATGCCGGCGTCTCTCCAGCGCCGAGATCTGCATTGTGACCGCCAGCCGTCAACGCCGGTTCCACGGCGTTCAGAGCGCTGTCCTGAGCGTGCACGGAGGGAGATGCCAACCAAAGCACAGCGATCGCAACGTGTGTCCACGTCGCGCGGGCATTGATGTGTGTTCGATCCCGCAGCATGGACATGTATTATATCTTTCGAGTTAACAACCGATTTTCTGGCGGTCCGGCTCGGACGGCGCGAGCGGCCAGCGGCGCAATGAAGCTATCGCGACCGCGAGCTCTGGTCGGTTGATGTGCTTCAGCCCCGGCCAATTTGTCGTCGACCGCATAGAGCGCGCAGGCGGGCGACCATTTTGTGCAGGCGCCAAGTGAATCGCGCTGGGCGTCGTCGACGGTTGCCCGCCCCGAACGCCAGCCGTAACCGCCGTTCGGCGACACCGCAAAAGCCTTGTGCGGCATCGTGCTGGCGAGATAGCGCGCGAACTCGGCACGCGCGGCCTCGCTGAGCTGGCCCGGCGGCGCGAGCGGATCAGGCGGGCTCAGGATATCGTGGCCGAGACCTCGCTCGCGTAGGAAGGCGTCGAGATATGGCGTCCATTGCGGACGGCTCACCACCGAATAGAGATAGTGGCCGTCGTCGCCGTAAGGCGGCGCTGCGACGAATTTCGCGTTGCCGCCATTGGCGCGAAATCCGTCATGGAGGCGGCGCGCGAGGTCGGGACCGAAGTACGAATCGTTGGCGGCGTAGACCCACAGCATCGGCGCACGCGAGGTTTTGCCGAACGTGGCGAAGGCCTGCACCAGCCCGTTGGGATTGCAGACGTCGTCGTCGTCGCGCGAGCCGCGCCCGCCGGCAAAGCTGATCGCGGCAACGAGACCCGCTGGCGCCTGCGCGGTCAACGCGACGGTTGCGAACCCGCCGGCAGAATGACCGGCTGCGATCATGCCTGATGTGGTGACGTCGGCCCTGCGCACCATAGCCTCGATCGCCGCGCGCAGATCCGCAACCGCGACCGCCGCCGCCGGCAGGTAAGCGGCATTGGCGCAGCCGCCGACGCTGTCGACGCGCCCGCCAGGCGAGGTGCCGTAGCCGCGCCGCATCACGATCAGCGCGGCGAAACCGCGCCGGGCATATTCGAGAGCGATGCCGTAATATTTGTGCGCGGACATCGTCGCGCGATCGTCGAAACTGCGCGGCGAGCCGTGGCTGAGCAGCGCGAGCGGATAGCGCTTGGTCCCGGCCGGCCGGACCAGGAACGCCTCCAGGCCCTGCGGTCCGGCCTCGGCCATCGGGATACGCAAATCCTCGGTGTAGAACTCCGCGGCCATCGCATCGGGCACGATGCCGGCCATCGCAAGCCAGGCCATCAGAACAACCAGAAGCCTCTGAAACAGCGTCATGCCCCGACTCGAAATGCCCAGATCGAAAGACCATAGCATGATCTCAGGAACGGCCGCCCCATCGCGGGTGTTGTGCTCTTGGCGGGGGCTTGGCCGATGCTATGGTATCGCGCAATTCTACGACAGGACGAGGTATATCCAGTGGCTGATGTTCATCCCGCGGCGGGCAAGCAGGCCTCGCCGGACGCGCTCACCAACGTTCCGCGGCTGGTGACGGCCTATTTCGCCGGCAAGCCTGATGTCGCCGATCCCGCGCAGCGGGTGGCGTTCGGCACCTCCGGCCATCGCGGCACCTCGTTCAAAACCAGCTTCAACGAGGGCCATATCCTCGCGACGACGCAGGCAATCTGTGATTACCGACGTGAAAAGGGGCTGACCGGTCCGCTCTTTATCGGCATCGACACCCATGCGCTGGCCGAGCCGGCGCTGGTCAGCGCCGTCGAGGTGTTCGCGGCCAACGGCGTCGACATCATGATCGACAAGGACTGCGGCTACACGCCGACGCCGGTGATCTCGCACGCGATCCTGACCTACAACAAGGGCCGCACCTCCGGCCTTGCCGACGGCGTCGTCGTCACGCCTTCGCACAATCCGCCCGAGGACGGCGGCTACAAATACAATCCGCCGCATGGTGGACCGGCCGACACCGACGCGACCTCCGTAATCGAGAAGCGCGCCAACGCCTATCTCGCCGACGGCCTCAAAGGCGTGAACCGCATCGACTACGCCAGGGCACGCAAAACCGCGAACGTCCACGCCTATGACTACGTCACGCCCTATGTCGCCGATCTCGGCAATGTGGTCGATCTCGACCTGGTCAAATCGGCCGGCGTGAATATCGGCATCGATCCGCTCGGCGGCGCCGCCGTGCATTACTGGCATCCGATCATCGAGCGCTACGGCCTGAAAGCGACCGTGGTGAACGAGGCGATCGATCCGACCTTCCGCTTCATGACGGTGGACTGGGACGGCAAGATCCGCATGGACTGTTCCTCGCCTTATGCGATGGCGAGCCTGATTGCGATGCGCGACCGCTTCGACGTCGCCTTTGCCAACGACACCGACGCGGACCGCCACGGCATCGTGACGCGCACCGGCGGCCTGATGAATCCGAACCATTATCTCGCGACCGCTATCTTCTATTTGTTCGCGCACCGTCCGAACTGGGGCAAGGACGCTGCGATCGGCAAGACCGTGGTGTCGAGCTCGATCATCGACCGCGTCGCGAAAAAACTCGGCCGCAAGCTGGTCGAGACCCCGGTCGGCTTCAAATGGTTCGTCGATGGCCTGCTCACGGGCGGTTTCGGCTTCGGCGGCGAGGAGAGTGCAGGCGCCTCGTTCCTGCGCCGCGACGGCACGGTGTGGACGACCGACAAGGACGGCATCATCCTCGGCCTGCTCGCGGCCGAGATCATGGCCAAGACCGGCCGCGATCCGAGCCAGCTCTTCAACGACCTCACTGCCGAGTTCGGCGTGCCCCATTACGCGCGCATCGACGTCGCCGCGACCACGGCGCAGAAAAACATCCTGAAGTCCGTCACGCCCGAGCAGCTCGGCCTGAAGGATCTCGCCGGCGATCCCGTCCGCGCCACGCTGAGCAAGGCGCCCGGCAACGGCCAGCCGTTCGGCGGCATCAAGGTCGAAACCGATTTCGGCTGGTTCGCCGCGAGGCCCTCGGGCACCGAGGACGTCTACAAGATCTATGCGGAGAGTTTTCGCAGCCCCGAGCACCTGAAGCGGATCCAGCAGGAGGCTCAGGCAGGATTGGCGAAGGTGTTCGGGGCGTAGTCGTCGAGCCAAAGCGCTGCTGCCACCGCTCCTCCCGGGGGAGACTCGCCGCATCAACAGGTGTCATCACCCGCGAAAGCGGGTGATCCAGTACGCCGTGGCGCCAGTTGAGTGAACCAACGACTGCCGCGGCGTACTGGATTCCCCGCTTTCGCGGGAATGATAGCGGAACGATTTGTATACACGATGCGGGATAAAGGTATTATAATACGCCATATCCGCCCTTGAATGTTCCGCCCCTCCGCTATTGTATACATAACGTATTCATAAGCCTTGGGAGTGAGACCGGTGACAAAACCTTTCCCGATGAACGCCTGGTATGCCGCCGCCTGGGACGCCGATGTGAAGCCGGCACTGCTGCCGCGGACGATCTGCGGCAAGCACGTCGTGATGTACCGCAAGGCCGATGGCTCGGTCGCCGCGCTGGAGGATGCCTGCTGGCACCGCCTGGTGCCGCTGTCCAAGGGCCGGCTCGAAGGCGACACCGTCGTCTGCGGCTATCACGGCCTGAAGTACAACGCGCAAGGGCGCTGCACCTTCATGCCCTCGCAAGAGACCATCAACCCGTCGGCCTGCGTGCGCGCCTATCCGGTGGTCGAGCGTCATCGCTACATCTGGCTCTGGATGGGCGACCCCGCGCTGGCGGATCCCGCGCTGGTGCCCGACCTGCACTGGAATCACGATCCCGCCTGGGCGGGCGACGGCAAGACCATCCACGTCAATTGCGACTATCGCCTCGTGCTCGACAATCTCATGGACCTCACCCACGAGACGTTCGTGCACGGCTCGTCCATCGGCAACGAGGCTGTTGCGGAGGCGCCGTTCGACGTCACCCATGGCGAGAAGACGGTGACGGTGACGCGCTGGATGCGCGGCATCGAGGCGCCGCCGTTCTGGGCCAAGCAGCTCGGCAGATCGGGCCTCGTCGATCGCTGGCAGATCATCCGCTTCGAGGCGCCGTGCACCATTGCCATCGACGTCGGCGTGGCGCCGACCGGCACCGGCGCGCCCGAAGGCGACCGCTCGCAGGGCGTCAACGGCTTCGTGCTCAACACCATCACGCCGGAGACCGAGAAGACCTGCCACTATTTCTGGGCTTTCGTGCGCAACTATCAACTTGGCGAGCAGCGCATCACCACCGAGATCCGCGAGGGCGTCTCCGGCATCTTCCACGAGGACGAGCTGATCCTCGAGGCGCAGCAGCGCGCGATGGACGAGAACCCTGATCGCATCTTCTACAATCTCAACATCGACGCCGGCGCGATGTGGACGCGCAAGCTGATCGACAAGATGGTGGCAAAGGAAAATCCGCCGCAGCATCTTCAGGCCGCGGAGTAAGCCGACATGGCCGAGCGCGAGGTCGACCGCTCCGTCTCGCAGACCGTGAAGGCGCAGCTCGCGCTGCGCGACCAGCTCCTGTCGGGCTCGTTGCGCCCGGGCGAGCGCATCTCCGAGCTCCAGGCGGTGGAGACCACCGGCGCCTCGCGCACCCCGGTGCGCATGGCGCTGGTGCGGCTGGAGGAGGAGGGCCTCTTGGAGGCGATTCCCTCCGGCGGCTTCATGGTGAAGGCGTTCTCCGAGCGCGACATCTCTGATTCCATCGAGCTGCGCGGAACGCTCGAAGGGCTCGCCGCGCGCTTTGCCGCCGAGCGCGGCGTCTCCGCGCGCGAGCTCGAGCCGCTGAAGGAGTGCCTCGCCGCGATCGACGAGTTGTTGCGCCAGGTCCCGATCTCGGTGGATGCGTTCTCGTCCTATGTCACTTTGAACGCGCGCTTCCACGCCCTGCTCACCGAATTGTCGCGAAGCCCGCCGCTGATCCGGCAGATCGACCGCGCCTCGTCGCTGCCGTTTGCGTCCCCGAGCGGTTTCGTGATGGCGCAGTCGGCGCTGCCCGAGGCACAGCAAATCCTGATCATCGGGCAGGAGCACCACCGCGTCGTGATCGACGCCATCGAGAACCGCGAAGGCGCCCGCGCCGAAGCGGTCATGCGCGAGCATGCGCGGCTCGCGGTGCGCAATTTGCGGCTCGCACTGCGCAACCGGACCCATCTCGACCTCTTGCCGGCGCTCGCGCTGATCAGGTCCGCAACCGATTGAGGGGAGTGCCATGCGCTTCATCGAAACCTGGATTCCGGCGACGCTCGTCTCGATACGCGATCTCGCACCCGGCATCCGCGAATTCCTGATCCGGCCCGACCAGTTCGACGGCACGGCCTATCCGGTCGGCAGCCACATCAATATCAGCGTTACCATCGACGGGCAGCCCGAGACGCGGTCCTATTCGCTGGTCGGGGAAGCCTCGTCCCAGGGTCTAAGGATCGCCGTGCGCCGCGCCCAGGACTCGCGTGGCGGCTCGCGCTATATGTGGTCGTTACGGCCGGGCGCGCGGCTCGACATCACGACGCCCGCCTCGCTGCTCGCCGTCGATTGGGCACGCCAAAACTACTGCCTGATCGCCGGCGGCATCGGCATCACCCCGATCCTCGGTGCCGCGCAGGCGCTGGCCCGGCGCGGCACCGATGTCACGCTGCATTACGCGGTGCGCTCGCGCACCGAGGCCGCCTATCTTGACGATCTCGCCGCAACGCTGGGTGATCGCCTGGTCGTTCACGCCAGCGATGAGGGCAAGCGGCTCGATCTCGACGCCCTGTTCGCCTCGGTGCCCAAAGACACGCTGGCGCTGTTCTGCGGCCCGATGCGGATGCTGGATGCCGCGCGCCACGCCTGGATCGGCGCCGGCCATCCGCTTCCCGATCTCCGCTACGAGACGTTCGGTTCGAGCGGCACGCTGCCGACCGAGACATTTCGCGTGCGCCTGAAGGGCTCCGATGTCGAGCTGGAGATCCCGCGCGAGCGCTCGATGCTTGATGTCCTCAACGCCAGCGGCCACGACGTGATGTACGACTGCAAGCGCGGCGAATGCGGCCTGTGCGCCATCGACGTGGTCGCCATCGACGGCGAGATCGACCATCGCGACGTCTTCTTCAGCGACCATCAGAAGCAAAGCAACCAGAAGATCTGCGCCTGCGTTTCGCGCGCCCGCGGCACCATCACCGTGGACACGCTGCTGCGGGCGGATACGGTCTGACAGGGGTTCAGCAGGTGCGCTCTTCCGATCAGCGGCCTACCAAGCGTACCGCACCACACCTTTACCGGCATAAGAGCGCGTGACGTCTGAGAACTCGCCCTCGAAGGTGCCCGCCGCAGACCAGCCGTTCATCCATTTCATTTCGACGGACGCCGTCGTCAGCGCGGCCTCGCTGGCCTGCCGCGCGCCGTTAACGGTGAAGCTGGCGCCAGGCAGCGTCTGGAAGGTGGAGTTGATGGCGCGGTCCGGGTTGAAGTCGTGCGCCCAGGCTGCACGGCCGCGCAGCGTGAGGATCGCGTTCGGGATTGCCCAGGATTTGTCGGCGCGGACGCCGAGCTCGCTGCGGGTCGCGGTGACGCTCTTAGAGCTGTAAGCCAATGCAAAGGTGTTGGCGCCGGAAACGACAGTTTCCGCATAGGCAGGCAGGTCGAACGTGGTGAATTGGGCGGCGGCATAGGGCGTAAGGCCGAGGCCACCGGCCCACGCCGTCAGAAACCGGTAGCCGCCCTCGGCGCGACCGGAGAACGCGTTGGCGTTGAACTGCGCGCGCAGGCGATCGGCGCCTGCAATCGTCACGGTGCGGTCGGTGGTGATGTCCTGCCAGCCATAGGCGAGCGCGCCGGAGAGATAAGCGGCTCCCACCGTATGGCGCACGAAGGCACCGCCCTGGAACAGGTCGGAGCGTCCGCCGCCACCGTTGACGACGCTGAAATTGGTGCCGCCGCCGGCAAGTGCAAAGCCGACCAGCGTGTCGCGCGAGATGCGATAGTCGGCGCCGACAGCGGTGCCATAGAGGCTGCTGCTGGTGTTGTTCGAGCCGGCGATCGAGTTGCCGTCGGTTTTCTGCGAGCCGCCGAAGCCGGCCGCCCACACGCTCCAGCGCTGCTGGAACGGCACCGCAGCTGGTGCCTTGGTATAGATCGCCGCCAGCGCGTCGTTCGGGCTGCGCTTCCTCGCGGCATAGGCGAGCGCTTGCTCGTCGGCGTAACCGGTTGCGTTGCCGCCGGCGGTTGCACCGTCATCGCGCCCGGCGACGAACGGATCGGTCATCAGCCCCATGAACTGGTTCATCGCATTGAAGGTGGACTGCTGCGACCCGGTCGCGGTTTCGCCGGAGACCTGC